>CALGTP010000380.1 GCA_937902105.1 uncultured Actinomycetes bacterium | reverse complement strand
TCCGACCCCCTGCTCCCAAAGCAGGTGCGCTACCAAGCTGCGCCACATTCCGTAAGGTCGTCAGCCTATCGGTCACGAGCAGACAAGCGCACAATCCCTCGCTACCAAGGTGCTGAAACGGAATCCTTCATTGCGTTTTTTCTAAATTCGCGAAAGGCTACAAATCAAAAGAGGACCAGTCCTGCGACTGGTCCTCTTTAATTTGGTGGCGGGGACAGGATTTGAACCTGTGACCTTCGGGTTATGAGCCCGACGAGCTACCAGACTGCTCCACCCCGCGGCGGAAACCTGAAGTGTACGGGAAGATAGAGCCGTCACCAACGCGAAGCAAAATTGCCCTAGCCGTCAAGATCCCGTACCGAGCGAGGGGCGCAGAAGTCCATGATCTTGAGCAGATTCTCCCCCAGTTGTCGAGATGCCATAGTCAGGTTGGCGGTGAATTGTTCTGCTGTCGCCGTGGGATGGTCAACCAGATCAGTGATGGCTTTAACTGCCATGACTGGGGTCGACATCATTTCACAGACATAGGCCACAGCGGCGGCTTCCATATCCTTGACCGAACCGCCTGACTGCGCAATCACCCGACGATCATCATCGTTTTCGTCGAGTGAGTTACTGGTCGTCACTATTCCTTGTTTGACATTCAACGCCCGCGCCAAAGCGCTCACAGGCACAGCGGCGTAGGAGCCAATGCCATATTCTGAAAATCCGGCGATCCCGATGCGCCTGTCATGATGCACAAACTTTTGATCACTGAGATACACATCGCCGATCACCGCCCCACGCGCACTCCATCCACCTGCGGTGCCAGCCGAAATAACTAAATCGGGTTTGAAACGATCAATCACACAGTATGTATTAAGTGCCGCGGCCTCAGTTCCAATGGAGTCAACTCCGTGATGTTTGTCGACCCCATTCACCGAAATGATGATCCGACATGTACTGCGATGAGCCTCATAGAACTTGAAAGGCAACAACGGGACTGCCGAGATTTCTTGAGCGTTAAGTGCCCTCAGAATCGGTTCCGCCTCTGATGACATGGCAATAACGATGGCGATGCACTTCACGCTTCGATTGTAGAACTACCCTAGAGGTCGCATGGGATTGTTTAAGCGAACACCGAAGACTCCTCCAGTTGACCCGGCCGAGGTCGTCGAACTGCGACGACAAATTGACGAACTTCGCTCTCAACTCAGCACTTTCTCCTCCACCGAAGCAGAAGCCTCTCGTCGTCTCCAAGAGGTCGACGGAAAGATCATCAGTCTCAATGCCCGCGTCACTCAAGTGGGCAGCGAAGTGACTCATCAACTCAGCGAACTCTCGGGCGACATTGACACTCTCGGACAGCGAACTACAGAGATTGCTGTCACTGTGACTGAACTTCCGCAACAGATTGAAGCACTACATACTGATCAAAGTCGGCTCGCCGCCGAACAAGTTCGTTACCAAATCGCGTTTCTTGAAGACCTCACTGAAGTTGTTGACATGATCAACAAAAAAATCTGAATCGCCAGAACTATGGCCCCAGCAATGTAAGTGCCCGACTGATGAAGGCTTGAGCCTCGTCAACCTTGCTCTGGTAGGTACCCAAGTCACCGTCGCGCAGCGCCACATCAGCTTCGTCAAAAAGAACTTCTGCTGCTTCCAACAACGCCACTGGATCATCAGAGGTTGGATCGGTACCAGGGTCAGTGCCAGGATCGGTACCAGGGTCAGTGCCAGGATCGGTACCAGGGTCAGTGCCAGGATCGGTACCTGGATCGGAACCCGAATCGCCAACGACTTCACCTAAATCGACTTTTGACCTTGGGAAGAGGCGATTAATCGCCTCAGTCAGGGTGTCACCGATGACAGCTTCGCCGTTGTACCAAGCCAAAACTCGACGAACGAAAACCTGCTTCGAACCCGAATCATCCGGCCGGACATACAGCGGCTGGACCCACACCAATCCTTTGCCGATGGGCACCACTTGCAACTGTCCAAGGATGACTCGTGAACCGCGTTGATCAAGCAAGGTAATCACTGGAGAGATGTCCGGATTACTACTCAACTCGGCTGAAACTGTGGCTGGACCCGACGGAAGTATCCCGCTGTACTTGTAGACCGTCAACTGCCCGTAAGTTTCTGGATCACTTGAAACGACCATAAGTGCACGCAGTTCTTTTCGCGTGTCATCTGATGAAAAAGGAACGAATGGACGGATCAGTGAAAATGACGCGGGCGCTTTTGAACCAATGGAATCTGGTGCGTGAAAGAGCGTGTAGTACGGCTCAAAGCGGGCAACATTTGCGTCAGCCACATCACCAGTGTTGGCCTCTGAATTGATACCACCAGTCGCCGTGGCATCACCTGCTTTCACGCCAACTTCTGGTTCACGTTGAGCGGCTTGAGCGACACTCCATGCCGAGTCACGGTTGAAGAACTGATCGGTGTCAGTGAACTGATAACGGCCGTACAGATTTGTCTGCACTCGGAAGAGATCTTCTGGATAGCGAAAGTGAGCTCGCAAGGCATCAGGCACTTTGTCTCCAGAAGTAAACAAACCTGGGAAAGAAGCCGACCAAGCGTTGACGATCGGATCTTTTGAATCGACGACGTACAAAGTAATTGAACCGTCGTAAGCATCGACAACGGCTTTGACACTATTGCGGACATAGTTGAAGTTGTGCTTGAGTCCTGAGCCGTAAGTCAGATTGTCAGTGTTGCCCTGTTGCGCGTATGGATAGCGCGACGTCGTAGTGAAAGCATCAATAACCCACAGCACTTTGCCCTCAAGCACAACGGGATACGGATCAGCATCAAGCTTCAGAAATGGAGCCACCTTTGAAACTCGGTCGCTCACATCGCGCACGTTAATCAAGCGTGACTCATCGGTGATCAAACTTGAACCAAGCAAGTTGAACTCTCCGAAGTGAACCGCAAAAGACAACTTCTTGAGAGTTGAGTTAAGGGCAATTCCACCCGTGCCCTGATATTTTTCAGCAGTCGTATTTGGACATGGCTGCTCGACCTGTTTACTGTTCACAATCGAATAGCCAGGCAGATAGGTGCCGACATATAACTGAGGGCGGTCTGTGCTGATTTCTTCATAGATGGGACGGCCATCGGAGGTGATCTGAGAAGCGCTGGCAGCAACAACTCCACACCCATGCGTATAGATCAAATGACGGGAGACCCAAGTTTTATTGGGTATTCCATCAGGATTCAATTCTCGAGCGGCCACCATTGTCTGTTGTGATCGCCCGGCAATGTCATAGCGGTCCACATCCAAATCGTTAATCGCGTAGAAGGCAAATAGTCCCTGATCTAAAGAATAACGATCTCTCATTTCAGAGACATCCAGCAGTCGCGTATCCGACAACGGCGTCGGATCCTGCGCTACCTCAGCATCAGTCACTTCTCCTGCCGGCAAATCAACGACTACAATTTTATCGATCCCCATCGCTGCCTGAGTGGCGATAATGTTCCGCCCGATGTAGGGCCGTTCACGGGTCGTGACGTTTGGTTGGACCACGAAACGTTGGATGACCGCTGGATAAATGGCACCAGCAACAATGGCCACAATGGCCCACAGTGCCATTGAGAGCAACGGTAAACGCCAACCACCCCACTTAATCCCCGCCAAGAACAATGCCACCACCAGCAGACTGACCATAATCAATAGGTTGATGACGGGTAACTGAGCCTTGACATCGGTGTATGTCGCACCTTGCACCACACCGCGACCTGACACCGTCAGTTCAAATCTCTGCAGCCAATAATCCGCTGCCTTAATTGCCGCCAAGATGGCGAAAAGAACACTCAAATGAATCCGCGCACCTCTAGCAATTCGTTCACTAGTTGTCTGAAGTCGAATCGAACCATTCAGGAAGTGCATGACCGCAGTCATCAGAGTCACCGCAACGAGAGCTGCAAAAGCCCAGTCGACAACAAAAGTCAAAAATGGAAGTCGGAAAACATAAAAACCGACGTCCACGCCGAATTGCGGATCGTCAATACCAAACGATTGCGAGTTTCTAAAGAGCAACCAGTCTTGCCACTGCGCTATTGCCGGAAGCCCAATAATTAATCCAAAAAGAGCCGAGATGACAATTCGCAGGAGACGCGTGCGGTTACCGACGATCAGACGAAAACGTTCAACTACTTCACGTTCTGGACCAAGGGGAAGTTCGCTAGGGGACAAACGCTCTGCCAAGGTGAGACTGATGAAGGAAACGATGGCAAAGCCGACGCTGAACACTCCACCAAGAAGCACTTTGGCCTTGATCCCCGTCCAAAAAACGGAAACATGATCAACAGAGCGGAACCACAATAAGTCAACATAAAAGTTCGCCAAAGTGCGGGCTGATAAAAACAAAAACAAAATCAAAGCCGCTATGACAAAAAGTGCGATACGGCCCTTAGAGGCCCATGCAGGGCGATTGCTGTTGGGACGACGAAGCGGGCTACGTGGCAAATCTGATGATGGTCTCACGCAATCAGACTAGTTCTGTTGCGGAACAAGTGCACAACGGCAACCAGCATGAGCGGGTGCATGGGTGTGACCTGTAGGGAATGCCTCACCAACAGTGACAAAGCCGGCCAAAGAGTTATCTTCAGCGTCAGCACAGGCTGGCCCAGTCGGATCAACTTTCCAGCAGGCTTTCGTTCCGGGGACCAATGCAGCAAACGCACCGCGCCCATAGGCAGTCTGAGCAATATCATCCACATGTTCATCAACATGCTTGTTCTTCCACTCTCGGTACACAACGCGCACCAACGCTGTCAGTTCTGCATTGTCACCTGCGGCCTGAGAAATACTGCGACTCAAGCGTTCGCGCAATGGTGCCACGATCGTGGAGACAATGAACTCATCAATGGCGGCGGACTGGGAAGCCACAATCTTGTGTATCTCTTTGTCAGATCCACTTGATAGTGATTTCGCTCCTTCAAAGGCAGCGGACTTCACCGAGGCTTCAAGAGCGCCCGTAATTCGCGCTGAATGATCTGACTTAGGGCCAACTATTGCATCCAAAGTTTTGACAACAGGCTTGCCGCGTAAGATATCTAGAATTTCATTTTGCTCATCAGCGAGAACTCGCTTGATCTTGCGCCCCATCGCCACGATGATCGGGACTAAGACCTCATCACGAGCCTCAAAAGGTGTCGTGATTGTCTCTGAAACTTCAACGGCATCTTCAACTGGATTTTCCGCAGTCACTTTGGCTGCACGCTCAACAATTGTCTCGGTCGTGGTCACAACAATCTGCTTTTTCTTCGCAGGTTGAGATTTCTTAGCCTCAGTTGTGGCTACTTCTTTGGCAACAACATCAGCACTCGAACGTCGCAGTTTGGCGAAAATATCATCAGCCACAACATCGGCTGCCTTCGGAGTGGGGGCAACATGCAAATGAGTAACCGGCTCTTGCGCGCTCACACTGTTGTCACTATCAGCAATATCTGTTGATATTTCATGACGCGGGAATAACGAAACCACATTAGAGATCGGCTCCTGCACAACGGTTTCTTCAAGGACAATCACTTCGTCAGCGATATTTTTGTCATGCACAATCGCCTCAACAACAACTTCTGCGGCGGTCTGCTCGACAATGGTGTCTTCATCTTGGTCGTACGGAGCGAAAGCTGGCGCTGATGAAATAGCCGAACGGATTGCCTCTTGGGCCACAACTTGATCAGCTTGAACAATGACCGGAATTGGACCAGTGGTTGGAGCCAAATTGACAAACTCACTGGGCTCATCACCCGCGTCATCCAAATCGCGCAACACATCTTCACTAGCCAAGCGCGCACGATCAAAAGCCTGAATCAAACGCTCGCGTCCGTGGAATAGGTCCTCCAATTGCTCGCGCGCCATTTCACGACGACGTGCTACATCAGCCAACACCCGCTCGCGATAAGCGCGGGCTTCATTGACCATGTCGCGACCCTGCTGTTTTGCCGTCAAAATCTCTGTATCAGCGTCAGAAGCAGCGTCTTGGCGACGACGTGCACTCTCAAGTTCGGCATCCTCACGTAAGCGGGTGGCTTCATCAGTGGCTTCACGCACCAGCCGAGTCGCAGTTTCCTCGGAGCGAATCTTGATCTTTATGGCGGCTTCACGGGCGGCCTGGACAATCCGCGCGGTTTCTTCACCGAGCAGAGCAGCGACGGTCTCTTCATTCAGTTCAACGGGCCCTCCAGGCCCCACACGCTGGGCATTTAGCAATTCTCCCTCAAGAAAAATGGTGCGTTCCGTCAGACGAGAAAGTTCAGCAGCAACCATCCGCAAGAAGTCACGAACCTCATTTTGGTCAAAGCCGCGACGCGAGGAAGGAAAGGTTGCCCCAGCGACAGCGGTCGCCGAAGAGGGATCAGGACGAGAAAACGAGATAGCCATTGCATAGAGAATACGAAAAATCAGGGGTTAAAGGGTGGCAATCAGGTCTTTTACGCGAAATCAGTGTCTGCGCAGAGGTCATCGGGTGGGTGCGATGACTGGTTGACCGCCTCGTTTGAGTAGCGCCGCAAGCGCCTCAGCCAAAGTTCCTACTGGCACTATCTCCACTGTCGAGCCCACGGCAGCCTGGGCAGCAGCGATCTCCTCAACTCCCTGCCCCGTAGGCACCAAGAAAATTTTGGCGCCCGATTTCTTCACCGCGATCGCTTTTTGCACCAAAGCGCCAATCGGGCCAACTGTCCCGTCTTCTTGAATTGTCCCTGTGACAGCGACACCTTGCGGTGGTGTCATCTCGCCCTCTGTCAGATTGTCAATCAGCGCTAAGGCGAACGAGAGTCCGGCCGATGGTCCTCCGATGGCTGCTGTATCAAAGTCGACAGTGAATGGGAGATCTACCGTTCTGGTATCCCGAGCAGTAAATCCGATCAAAGTTCGCGTCTCATCATCAGGACTAGCAACTAATTCAACGTCAACATCGTGGCTCTTTGTCCCACCGTCCGAGGTCAGCGACAAGACCGTGAGTGTCGCGATATCACCGGGTGCCGCCTTGGCCAACGCTGTCGTCAATTTTGAGACAACGTCAATGACAATCGGACCATCACCAAGATCAATCGACTCGATGACATCGCCGACCTGCAAAACTTTGCAAGCCCGTTTCTTCGGGCTATCAGTGGGGCACAACGTCTGATCAAAACCCGCCACCTGGGCCGGCCCCTCCGTAAAAGTGGCATCAAAACCTAAGTAAGACAAGGCCACATAAGCAGCGATCTCCTTAGCATTTGCCATCGCACCCAACTGAATTTCACGACTCGCCGCAGGATCGCAGTCCCCAAACCGCTCCTCACAAGTCAACACATTGACGACTGGGTCGACCCAGCCCATAAAACTCTGCAGAGCCGTGAGTTCTGAACCCATGGCGGTCACAAAGCGAACACCGGTCTTCGGTGTATAGATCGCCACTTCGTCGTCAGCGATAAAGAGAAGATCCCCCACCAGTTCGGCGGTGCCCGGGGCAGTCTCAAAGCGTTGGATGGGCCACAACATCGCCCCTAACACGATCCCGATCAACAAAAATGCCACGGTCGCCAGTGGTATCGCCATACTCTGAGCGCGTAACGACGGCGCAACCACCCGTGACGCGAGTACCTTGTCTAATTGCGTGTCACTCACTGAAATCTCCACCCGCTTGGCCTTCGTTGCTGGTTTAGCCATCTTGGCTTTACTCGCCGTTGGACGGCGCAAACCTGCCCGAGAAACAAACACTCCATCGCGCCAAGATACTCTCATTGATCCAACTCACCCCGCAATGGATGGTGGATTGCTTGACGAAACTCACCCCATGAATGCACCGAGACCTGAAATCAAAGAGACCATCGCTCGCAAAGTACTCAACGCCACAGGACTCGGTGGGATCGCACTCGTAAGCGGAATCATCGCCTCTCTGGTGATCTCCATGTCCGTTGCTTACATCGTCACTAACTTCGTTTCTCGACTATGAGCGCCTCTGATAGTCCGCAAGTTGCTGAACGCCGACAAGCGGTCGTGATCGCCGGTCACTCAGGAGACCGCGCCTTGGTGGAAATAGCCCTCACCGATGAACAGCCATCCGTTCGTGAATCGGCACTCGGTGCTTTGGATCGCTTGGGAGTTCTCACCGCGCTGACACTTGAAGTCTTCACCACTGACATCGATGTACGAGTGCGACGCAGGGTCGCCGAACTGGGAGCGAAATTTTTAAGTTTTGATTTATTGCCCCTACTTAGCGATAACGAGCCCCTTGTCGTGGAGATGGCTGCGTGGTCATGCGGCGAACATGAGGTCGTTACACAAGCAGTTCTGAACAAACTTATTGAACTCACAACTACGCATAGCGAACCCCTTGTACGAGAAGCATCAGTGGCTGCTCTCGGCGCTATCGGGGATGAATTAGGCCTCAGTGCGATCATTGCAGCTTGCAGTGATAAGCCTGCGATTCGGCGTCGAGCAGTACTCGCTTTAGCTCCCTTTGACACACCCGAAGTAAAAATCACATTGCACAAGGCGCTTGAGGATAGAGACTGGCAGGTACGCCAAGCCGCCGAAGACTTACTCGGCTAAAGGCGTATACAAACTTTTCTATACGCCTTGAAAGATCAAAATCAATCCGAAGATGAGGAACAGTACTGCGGCACCGATGCGAATTGTTCGCTCAGGTAGACGCGAACCCAGGTGGTAGCCAACAAGAATCGCCAAAGCGTCAGCAGCGATCATTCCCAAAGTTGAACCCACCCATGTTCCAAAGGCATCATGGTCGGTGGCCAATGTGATCGTCGCCAACATTGTCTTATCGCCCAACTCTGCCAGGAAAAAAGCCACACTCGCGGCAACCACAGCATTGCGCGTGTTCTTTTGGGCAGCCTGCGCTTCGTCATCACTCAAGGTGTCACCGCGCAATGTCCAAGCAGCAAAACCGAGAAATGCGACACCAGCAACAATGCTGACGGAAGCAGTTGGCATCTGGTCGCCAACAACTGAACCTAAACCCACGCTCAATGCGTGAGTCACTGCAGTGGCGATTGAAATGCCCAACAAAACTGGAAGAGCTTTATAGCGGGCAGCGAAAGCCATGGCCATCAGTTGGCTTTTATCACCTAACTCAGCAACGAAGATAATGCCGAAACTTAAGAAAAACGCCGACCACATAACGCCCAACTCTAATCTGCGGTGACGAACGGGCATGACCGAACAATTATCCCGAACAACTTGCTAGGGTGAAAACAACGGAGGGTTGTCATGACGATCAATGAAGTTTCCACACAGAAAGCAACTTTCACAAGTTTCGCTGAATCCACAAAAAATGATTGGGACACAATCATGCTGGGCATTAAACACACTCAGTCCATGGTGCCTGACCGCATCCTCGAACAGTTACGTCACTTGGCAAACGATATGGGCGGCTTTCCGGTCTCCCGCCTTGAGCATTGCTTGCAGACCGCGACGCGTGCAATGCGCGGCGGCGAAGATAACGAGTATGTCGCATGCGCCTTGATCCACGACATCGGCGACACTCTTTCACCGCAGAATCATCCTTCAATCGCAGCGGGCATCGTCAAGCCCATTGTCAGTGAGGCGAATCATTGGATGGTTCTGCATCATGGCATTTTTCAGGGCTACTACTTCTGGCAGCACATCGGCCTAGATCCAAATACGCGCGATGCATATCGTGAGAGTCCCTTCTTTGATTACACAGCGGAGTTCTGCGCTAAGTATGACCAAGTGGCTTTTGATCCTGACTACAAGAGTGAGCCACTTGAGTTCTTCGAGCCTCTGATTCGGGAAATGTTTTCTGGGCAGGCGCAAAAAGCCCGCTCAATAGTCAATTATTGACTAAACGAAGTTTTTCTCCGTAAACTCCCCTGATGCGTCGTCTCGCGTCCTTGGTGATGATCCCCCTTCTTGGCTTGACTTTTGCAGGATGTGCTTCATCAGATGACACCACAACTTCACTACGCATCGCCGCAACTTCGTCACTGACCGAAGTTTTCAATGACATCGGTGAGCAGTTCATGCAGGACAACCCCGATATCACCATCGCTTTTAATTTCGCCTCGTCTTCAGATTTGGCGCTACAGATTTCGCAAGGCCTTCCCGCTGATGTCTTTGCTTCAGCAGATGTGAAAAACATGGCAAAGGTAACTGATGCCGGTCTGCTCCATGGTCAGCCCATCACTTTCGCCACGAACTCACTAGAGATCGTGGTCGAAAAAGGCAATCCATTATTTATTGATTCGCTGGCACAGTTGGCAACTCCTGGCTTACTCTTTGTCACGTGTCCGATTGAGGTTCCTATCGGTGGATACACCGCTGAGGTCCTCAGAAATGCTGGAGTCACCGTCACGGTTGCCTCTCTTGAAGAGAATGTCAAAGGAATCTTGACCAAGGTGGCGTTAGGAGAAGCCGATGCAGGGATTGTCTATCGCACTGACATCCTTGCGGCTGGCAATTCGGTGACTGGCGTGCCCATCGCCGACAATATCAACGTCAATCCGCTCTATGTTGTTGGCGTTTTGCAAGATTCACGAAATCAAGATGCATCTCAACGTTTCATTATTTTTCTCAACTCTGAGCAAGGTCAAAAAATATTTTCTCAATTCGGATTCGGCCCAGCATGACTCGGCAACGTTCACGTCAATCATCGCTACCGTGGCCGATGCTCGCCTTAGCTGGTGTCAGTGTTGCCTTTTTCGCTCTACCTTTCGCTGGATTGATATGGCGCGCTCCCTGGAGCAAGGTCACTGACATTCTTTCCGAAAAGTCCGTCGGCACCGCACTGTGGCTATCACTTGAGACGTCATTGATCACAGCTCTCATCTCCTGTATTTTTGGCGTTCCCTTGGCTTGGCTTTTAGCCCGCGTCAATTTTCCTGGACGAAGTTTTGTGCGTGCTTTGGCCACCTTGTCAATGGTGCTACCACCAGTCGTTGGTGGTGTTGCACTCTTTTTCTCATTTGGACGGCGAGGGCTCTTTGGCCAATACCTCAATGATTGGTTCGGCATTCGACTCCCCTTCACAACTGCAGGTGTCGTGATTGCTCAATGCTTCGTGGCGATGCCTTTTTTGGTGCTCACTGTTGAAGCCGCGATCCGTCAACTTGATTCACGTTATGAAGATGCTGCACGCACATTAGGCGCATCACGGCTTTATGTTTTTCGACGCATCACACTGCCAAGCATCAAGCCTGCTCTTGTTGCGGGTGTGGCCTTAGCTTGGGCTAGAGCGCTTGGTGAGTTTGGAGCCACAATCACTTTCGCTGGCAACTTGCCAGGCACAACTCAGACAATGCCCCTAGCAACCTATTTAGCGCTTGAGAGCGACCCTGAAGCGGCACTGATCTTAAGCCTGCTGATGATCACAGTTTCATTTGTTGTTCTAGTCGGTCTGCGTGATCGTTGGCTTGGACATCAACGAAATGATCTGGTCTCATGACCACTCATTTCAACTTCTCCGTGGCCCAAGGTGACTTCAATCTGAAGATTGACGCTTCTGTCAATGACGGAGAGGTCCTCGCTGTCTTGGGGCCCAATGGGTCCGGCAAATCAACGTTGCTGCGTCTGCTGAGTGGCTTACAGCAGATTGACACGGGCCACATTAGTTCTCGCAATATTCTCTGGGACAGTCCCGCCGATGACATATTCGTTGAAGCGCAACAGCGACGCGTCGGCGTGGTGTTTCAGGATTATCTCTTATTCAAAGAGTTATCTGCTGTCGAGAATGTCGCATTTGGTCTGCGCGCCCAAGGTGTCAATAAGGCGACTGCAACAGAGCAGGCACGTGCATTGTTACAACAAGTCGGACTGTCAGAGTATCTTCACAAAAAGACTCCCACTCTCAGCGGTGGTCAAGCACAACGAGTTGCTCTCGCTCGAGCATTAGCAATTCAACCTCATCTGCTACTTCTTGACGAACCTCTAGCAGCCTTGGATGTCGCCACTCGTCAGACGGTACGACGAGATCTACGGCGCTATTTATCCTCCTTTCAAGGAGCGGTTGTCTTAGTGACGCATGACCCTATTGATGCGTACGCATTGGCCGACCGTGTGTTGATTTTGGAGAACGGTCAAGTGATGCAAATAGGAACTTTGAATGAGGTCACTGCTCATCCGCGTTCGCGCTATGTGGCCGATCTTGTCGGTACAAACTTGATCACTGGTCACGCATCAGGAGTCACTCTCACTACTTCAACAGGAATAACCGTCGTGTTAGCCGATCAAGCGGAGGGTGATGTCTTCGCAGTGATTAAACCACAAGCGATCACCATTGTTACCTCAAATGAGTTGACTTCCAGCGCGCGTAACACCTGGCCTGGAGTCATCACCGACATTGATCGTTCTGCCGAACGTTGTCGAATCACATTGCACGGCCCATTACCGCTTGTCGCTGAAATCACCATGGCCGCGGTTGAATCTTTAGCCCTTCGAGTAGGCGACGAAGTTTTCGCCGTCGTCAAGGCCACAGAAGTTGAGGTTTATCCGCGATGAGTCGGAGCACGCGCACTGGGAACGACCTTTTATTAGGTGAGTGGGCATGCCTTGGGCTTTTACACAGCGGGCCATCACATGGTTTCGCAATCGCCGTGCGACTCAAACCTGGTTCAGATATCGGTCGAATTTGGTCATTGACTCGCCCACTCACCTACCGAGCGCTTGAACAACTACAGATTCATGGTTACGTCGAAGAATCTGGTGAAGAAGCAGGTCTCGCCGGAGGTAATCGAACTCTGCTCACGATGACAAAGCCAGGGCGCGCAATTTTCCGCGCCTGGATCAACACGCCTGTTGTCCATTTACGAGATATGCGTAGTGAGTTACTACTCAAACTGGTGTTAGCCGATGAATGTGGAATTGATATTTCCGCGATGTTGAAGACTCAACGAAAAAACATTAAGACTCTGCAACGAAATATCGAACGCAGTCTTGACGGAGATAGCCAAAATGACACAGTTCATAAATGGCGTAGCGAAATCGCCGAAGCAACTCTCCGTTTTATTGACTCACTCAAATAATTAGCCCCTATATGGGCGAATGCCCCCAACCGGAACAGTTCCAAGTCGGCCACTCTGGTAGTCATCAAACGCCTGACGAATTTCGGCCTCGGAGTTCATCACAAAGGGTCCATGAGAAACCACAGGTTCACGCAATGGTTGACCACCTAGTAGCAACACATCAAGTGTTGAATCATCGTCTGCCTGAAGCGCGATCGAATCACCGTCCCCGTAAACGGTCAATTGTCCAGTGTGAAATGGTCGACGTTCATCACCGACCGAACCCGATCCCGCTAATGCGTATGCAAGCGCATTAAATGTTGGCTCCCACGCCATTTCCAAACGTGCCCCTGGCGCCAAGGTGACATGACAAACAATGATTGGCGTATGAGTTGAACCAGGCCCTTGAAAATCACCAAGGTTGCCCGCGATCAGACGAATGAGTGCTCCGCCATCAGGTGATGAAAGCAATTTGACCAAGTCGGCTTCGATATTTTGATAGGCGGGAGCGATCATCTTTTTCACGCTGGGAAGATTCACCCACAGTTGAACACCATGAAACAACCCGCCCGCAACAACAAGATTTTCGGGCGGAGTTTCAATATGTAAAATTCCACCGCCTGCGGTCATCCATTGCGTCGCCCCATCAGCGATGACTCCTCCACCACCATGTGAATCTTGATGGATGAATATTCCGTCCATGAGGTAAGTCACTGTTTCAAAACCACGATGCGGGTGCCAATCTGTTCCCCTCGCCTCAAAGGGCGCATAGTTCACTGCACCCATCTGATCCATGTGAATAAATGGATCCAGAATCTCGCGGCTAATCCCTGCGAACGCTCGGCGCACTGGAAAACCTTCGCCCTCATGACCACTTGGAGCTGTTGTCAATGAAAGGACGCCGCGCTTGCGAGCAACGGTCGCAGCAAGATGAGGGATTTTCGGCAAAGTCAATGTGTCAGCGGTGACTGCAGGCATGCCATACAGCATACGACTCGGTTGCAGTAACCCTCAAGGCGTATCGTTGCAAAGTGAGTTCTCGTTCTTCCGTCGCGACTGGTCGCGAGTTCATCGCCTTAATCACGGTGCTGATGGGCAGCGTGGCTCTCTCTATTGATCTCATGCTTCCCGCTTTCCCAGAGATGCGACGCGAATTCGGCATGTCACCAGACTCCACTCAAGTGACTTGGATCGTCACCGCTTATTTTCTTGGCCTCGCCATTGGGCCATGGTTGTATGGTCCAGCCTCAGATCGTCACGGGCGCCGCGCTCCATTATTTATCGGTCTGCTTCTTTCCGTAGTCGCTGCTCTCGCTGCCAGCATCGCACCGTCATGGGGCTGGGTCATCGCCGCCCGCTTTTGCTGGGGTCTCGGAGCAGCAGCGGCGCGTTCATTGAGCGTGGCAATGATTCGCGATCGCTACGAAGGCACGCTGATGGCACAATTGATGTCGCGCATGGTGGCCGTGTTTCTTTTAGTGCCAATTCTCGCTCCGAGTCTCGGTGCCGGGCTGATCTCTATCGCGCCATGGCGCGTTGTTTTTTGGCTACCGGCAGCAATCGGCGTGATTTTATTTTTCTGGTCAAAACGATTACCCGAAACATTGTCACTCGACATGCGTCGTCCTTTCACATGGGTCGCCGTGGGAAATGCAACTAAGGAAGTTCTCACTCATCGCCAAACAATTAGTTTCACAATTGCGATGACTTTTCTATTTGCCATCATGACCACCTATCTCGCGGGCTCCGAAGTCATTGTTGAAGATGTCTATGGATATGGTCCGTGGTTTCCAGTGATTTTTGGATCATTAGCGATCTTGCTGGCGATCAACTCGCTAAACAACGCAAGAATCGTCCAGCGCTTAGGAATTAATACCTTGGTTCGCCGCAGTGCATGGGTGGGAATGGGTACGTCGGCCATGCTCGTCGTCATTGGTTTCACTCAACATGGACGACCTAATTTTTGGCTATTCTTCATCGCTCTTGCTTTAGTTGTCCCGATAGCGCAAGGGCTTGTTTCCAATTGCAATACAGCAGCGATGATTCCCATGCCACATATCGCTGGCACCGCCTCGGCAATCATCTCCACAATTTCCACTGCGGGAGCGGCTCTGCTCGGAAGTGTGGCGACTAGTCAATTTGATGGAACCGTTCGACCATTGGTGATCATCATTGCCTTATTTATTTCTGTCGGCACCGCAGCGATCATGATTGGAACGAGCGACAGAACACCCGTCGTGGTTTAGGAAGCAGGAGTGAAATCAAAGCCAATGAAATCACCTTGCGCACGCCAAGTTTCAACATAATCAGCGAATCCCAAAACGCTTGTCATCCATGCGATGGCGCGAGCTGAACGCATATCTCCGCCGCCTTCACTATTGAGATATCCAGGAGTGCACGTGGCGTTATAGCGCGCAACACCCCACAACTGAGCGAAAAGTGTCTGGAACCACTCTTCTTGAGCATCAGCGTTTGGCTCGATGACAGCGATATCTTGAGTCACACAATGAGCCAGCAAAAATCCGACGTGCTTGGCAACTTCACTGATGGAATGAACAAAGTTCGTAGCTTGAGCGCCTTGCACTGTGCTGATCATAAACATGTTTGGAAAACCGCGCGATAAAACACCGTGCAACGTCGCTGGACCTTCGCTCCACCCTTGGCTCAGCGAGATGCCATCGCGCCCCACGGGGTCGAAACCCAAACGATGGGTGTAGTCGGTTGTGACCTCGAAACCAGATGCAAAAATCAGCAAGTCAACAGGATATTCAACACCATTGACGACCAATCCAGTCGGCGTCACTTGATCGACACCCTTTCCATCAGTGTCCACCAAGTGCACATTCGGACGATTAAAAGCAGGCAGATATTCATCGTGGAAACATGGCCGCTTACAACCCTGACCGTACCAAGGCATCATCAACTCGGCTGTTTTGGGGTCCTCAATAATCTGGGCGATCCGTTGACGAATCCCTTGCATATTCTCAAAGTCAATACGCTCAAGTTCTTGAGCTTCTTCCTCATTCTCAGGTAATTTGCGGGTGTCCACGCGCATCATTCGCGTCCACTCATCTTGGATGAGATCAATCTCTGGTTGCGCACCCGTTACTGCCTGAGTGAAGTTTGTAATCCGCTCGGCCTGCCAGCCTGGCTTCAGCGAACCGAACCACTGAGGATCAGTTGGCTTGTTACCGCGGATACCAACTGCCGCTGGAGTGCGCTGAAAGACAAAGAGTTCCTTCGCTGACTCAGCCAATTTCGGCACAACTTGAACTGCAGTGGCTCCAGTTCCGATGATGCCGACCCGCTTATCTGCCAACTTGTCCATCAACCCCTGCGAACTGCCACCGGTATAGCTGTAGTCCCATCGACTGGTATGAAATGCCCGACCGGAAAAAGATTCGATACCAGGGATGCCTGGAAGTTTGGCTTTATGCAATACCCCACCAGCGATCACAATGAACTTGGCGGAAATATCATCTGCACGCGATGTTGCGACTCGCCATCGTTTGAGATTCTCATCCCATCGCATGTCAGCGATCTCCGTCTGAAAAAGAGCGGCGCGATACAGATCAAATGTCCGACCGAGAAGTTGACAATAGGCGAAAATCTCTGGAGCCTTGGCGTACTTTTCTGTCGGCATGTAGCCGGTCTCCTCTAGCAAAGGTAAGTACACATAGGACTCAACGTCGCAGGCTGCATTGGGATAGCGATTCCAATACCATGTGCCACCGAAGTCGCCGCCCTTCTCGACAATGCGGAAATTAGTGATTCCCGCCTTGGTCAGATTGGCCGCAGCGATCATTCCCCCAAAACCACCGCCAACGATGACGACATCAACCTCTTCAATAACAGCGTCACGGGTAAAACCTGGTTCCACATATGGATCACGATCAAATTCCTCGTAGTCACCAACTAGTTCTTTGTATTGCGCTACTCCATCAGAGCGAAGTCGTTTCTGACGCTCGGCTTGATATTTCTCTCTCAATTGATCAATTGAAAGATTCTCCGTGTAGATCTCATCATGAGCCATGGTGACTTCGCCTTTTCTCGCTACTAACCTCCTCTATTCTCGCAAGAAGGGCAGAGCATTTCCAATTCCAGTAAGCACATCCTTGGTTTTTACTGACGGATGGGGCGCATCTGCTTCGACATCAGGAATTTCTTGCCCTGTTTTTTGTTACAGTCACAACAACACAGACTGATTGAGGAACCATGATGAAAATCAGAATGGGCGCACTACTGATCACTTCACTGCTGACAGCATGTTCAATCGGTGGTGGGTCAAATACCGAAGATTTGCCAGCGCTCAGTGACAGCACGATCGCAGCGTCAACGACCAGCCCCGATGAAATACCTACAACTGTTGTCCCGTCGGTATCACAACCAGAATGTGATCTTGCTGCCCTGAGCCCCGATGAAGATGTAACTGGACTTGTTCTCTTGGAATGCTTGGGTGACTGGATGATCACCTATTACGAGCCGTGTGGAGAATGTGAAGGTGTCACTCCGTTTCACGCGGAAGATGGAGTATGGAAATCGGCTGACGCTTTGTATGTTTACTGTTATTCAAAGGACGACTCCTACGGACAATCACCTGAAACGGATGTCTTGACTTCGCTGCAGATCATTGTTGCTGGTTATCCCTGCGATGAAACCGACAAGGCCTACCATCCTGAAAAAGCCCAAGGACAACTGAAATTCGGCGATGTCGGAAACCGAGTTAAGTCCCTTCAGACTGCGCTGATCAACGAGGGTTTTCTTAATGACAGTGCTGACGGCAGTTATGGACCGAACACAATGCGAGCCGTCATGAACTTTCAGTATTCACAAAATCTAACGGCAGACGCACTTGCTGGTGCAGACACCCATGAAGCTCTCGGACTGAAATTTCCCTGAAATTTTATCTACAGGCGAATTCTTAAAGAAGACATCCCGTCAGCTTACTATTTGTCCGTCATGCCTCAGTATGGTTCCAAAATTGGCTGGTCATCTGATTTTCCTGTCATACGAGCCTTCGCAGTTTGTCCACGCTTACCAGCAGGGACGGCTCCCGTTACAGCAGAAAGTCCAAATGGGGGCATGTTCCCGTAAACGGTTTCAACTGTCGAGTCAGACAACAAAATCGTTTCGTGATAAATACCTACTGAACCGTTATCGCGGATGTTTTTATTGAATGCGCGCCACGCTGGAAGATGAGCATTGTCGGCAGCCCTTGAATACTCCTCAAGTTTTTCAAATGATTCCCAGTACTGCAGCACCAAAATTGTGCGCCCCGAGAGATATGTACGCGGTTTGCCAACAAGGCCGAGCGACGGATTCTTTTGTAATTCAATCAACATGCGCGGCATGGCGTTGAACACCGGAATCCATTTCCAGAACTTCCAGAGTTGGTTGAACCGCATCCCGATAAGAAACAAAACTTTTCCATCGGCGCCGACATCGGCTGAAAATCGACCCCTATTTAACTTCGCCATTTCATCAACCATCCAGTTCGTAGCGATACAGGTTTGACTCACGAAGTTTGAAGCCCATGCGTTGATACAAACGATTTGCAGCCTCACGCGACGGACGCGAGGTTAAATCTACTGTGATCGCCCCATTGGCTTTTGCAAAATCAAGCGCTGCTCGATTGAGGGCTTCGCCTGCACCGTGCCCACGTGCCGAATCATCAACCACGACATCTTCAATCCATGCCCGCACCCCAGTCGGAATACGAAACATGGCAAGAGTCAGCGAGCCGACAATTCGCCCATCAAGTTTCGCCAAGAACAATGTCGAAGCCTCGGACTTCACCAATGCCTCTAACTCTGAGCGACTCGGAGCTGGGTTTGTTGTTGACAACTGCGGCATCAACAACGCAAATGCCTGCACAGTGTCATCGTCCACTACTTCACATATTTCGATCTGAACGCTCACGGTAACGAGTCTAGGTTGCTTGCGTTCTACGGTAAGCCCATGGATTCACGTGAACTCTCAACAAAGGCTCGTGCACTCGGCGCTGCACTCGAACCAGTCATCGGGCAAGTCTATTTTTCGCCGGAATGCCACGCTAACTATGTGGCTCTCGGCTTCGAGCCCAGCCCGGGCGATATGAACGGTGTCGCTCTCCCGCAAAGTGTTGCTTATTTCACCAGCCGTGGCTCACTCATGGGTCAAGTCCCTGGCGAAGTCGTGGCAGCAGCCTTCGCAGTTTTCAATCCGCAAGTTGTCATCTCTGCCGTGACCGCTGGTTGGCAAATCACTGATGCGGCGACCATCTGTGCAGCGCGACGCAACGGCGCGATCGGACAACTAGAGCGCATTCTCGGAGCCAAACCAGGTGGAGTCAATCGGGCGCGGCCAATCTTGGAACGTGCCGTGAGTGTTTTACGCCCCGAAGGTCGTCCGCTCTTCGCTGGAACGCTCAGCCAAACCATTCCTGAGACTGACCTCGGTGCTGTCTGGCACTTTGGAGACATGTTGCGCGAATATCGTGGCGACTCGCATACTGCGGCGTGGATTTCTGCAGGTCTCGACGCCACTGAAATCGGATTACTCACCGAACTATTTTGGGGTCTTCCACTCAAGTCATATAGCCGCACTCGCGCCTGGAGTGAAGATGACTACAGCGCAGCCATAAATCGCCTTGAAGAGCGCGGCCTCATAAGTGACGGCGGGTTTACACAACTTGGGCGCGAACTACGCGAACAGGTCGAGGTTCGCACCGATGAACAAATGCATGCTGCGATCAACAAGATCGGGGATGATTTTGATCACCTCATCGCCATGCTTACTCCCTGGTCGCAGTTTGTTCGCAACTTCAAGGGTTACCCAGGATCGGGACCACACGAACTTGCCGAAGCTGCGGCTAAGTCGTAAATCAAGCGCTATCTCGTGGCAGACTGACACCGTGATCCTTACCGAACTTCGAACAACTACTCGTGAATTCGCTCAAGCAACTGGCTGGGAGCCCAAGCCCGAAGGTCTATGTCGAGGCGAGATCTGCGTGCCAGCGCCTGGAGCCCTGAGTGCCGACGGTTCGTTGGATGTTGCCATTGCTGCCGCACGATTAGGTATGCCACTTGTTGAGGATGCCGATCATGGCGTGTGGTCACTCGGCCCTGCGACTCTCAGCGGAAAATCGCTGAATACTGCTGTCGCTGCCGATCCTGAATTGATGAACTTTGATGGCTCCCCATTTCGCCTCTCATCTCTGCGAGGTAAAAAGGTAATCCTTGTTGCCTGGTCCAGTTATTGAGGCTGTCGCTCAAGCTTGCCCGGGTGGCAAGCACTGAACTTAGAAATCGCACAATACGGCGCAACCGTCGTTACTGTCGCTCTTGACATCATCGCTGAACATGCACGGCCGTGGCATGAACTTGGTCAAGCAACTCACCCAAGTGTTGTTGATACCTTGCACGCCACGAATCCACTTTTTGGTTTCACCAATATTCCGATGGCGGTATGGATTAACGAAGACGGCGTTTTGGTTCGTCCAGCAGAAGGGGCTTCCATCGAACGCAACCCAATGCGCGATATGGAAATACCAGAAGGACTGCCTGAAGCTTTGGACAAAATGCTCCATGCCGTCAAAGACATTCCCGACGATGCCGAGGCTTATCGGGCAGCCATCATTGATTGGGCAAAAAATGGCGCAACTTCACCCTTCGCTCTGAGCGCCGACGAGGTTGTCACACGTAGCCAGCCTCGATCCGATAATGAAGCCCGCGCAACTGCCTGCTTCGAATTGGGTGATTACCTGCGCAAAACCGTGAGTCAAGATGCAGCCGTTTCTTGGTGGAAAGAAGCCCATCGTTTACACCCACAAAATCTCACCTACAAGCGTCAAGCCTGGACTTTGGTGACCACCGCACCAGGCGCCACAGAAAATGACCTGATGCAGGGTCCGAACGATGTGTACGACAGCAGTCTCGTGGCTGAGGTTTCGGGCGACGGCGGTTTTCTACAATTCATTGTCCGACCACAACTGTAGAAATCTGGCAAAACTGGTGTGACGATGAGCAATTCGCCATGAGTTTTGGGCGATAGCGTGAAAGGTAATGGCTGATCTAGAACACATCCGTTGGATCCGTCGACCAGAGTTGAGTCGCCCCCACGTCATCGCTGCCTTCACCGGTTGGAATGATGCTGCCGATGCAGCCAGCACCGCTGTTAAACATCTTGTCGAAACCATGGGAGCAGCACCTCTCGCCGAAATTAATCCCGAAGAGTTCACTGACTTCGCGACAATCCGTCCACATGTCAGGCTCGACAATGATTCGGCTCGACACATCGTGTGGCCGACTGTGAGTTTGTGGAGTGTCACTAGTGGTGATGTGGATCTCATCTTGGTGCTCGGTCCCGAACCAGCCTTGCGATGGAAATTGTTCTGTCAGCAAATCATTGGTGTCGCCGAGGAATACAAGGCTTCCTCGTTTGTTTCCCTTGGCGCCCTCCTCGCCGATGTCCCTCATCGACGTAGTACCCAAGTTCTTGGTACCGCAACTGATCAAAACTTGATTGACCTTCACGATTTACAACGCAGTCGTTACGAAGGACCGACGGGCATCGTTGGTGTTCTCAACGATGCAGCACACACAGCAGGCTTTTCAACGGCTTCGCTGTGGGCAGCTGTGCCCGCCTATGCCGCTCAAGTGCCATCACCCAAGGCCGCAGCAGCCTTGATTGAACGATTGGCAGAAATTGTCGGTTGCGACTCACCGACCATGAAACTCGACGCTCAATCCGAAATTTATGAAGAACAAATTGACGAGATCATTAGTAGTGATCCATCAATGAGCCGTTACATCGAACGTTTAGAAAATTCTGGCGATGACGATGATTACGACGAAGATGAAGATGAGTACGACGATGACGATGACACCCTCTTCGGTGTTTCCCCGGATCAATTACGCTTTGATGGCATGGACGATGCTCCACCGATGAGCGGTCCGCTCCCCGATGAGCCGGTAGACAGCGATGCTTTGATGGAAGAAGTTGAACGCTTCTTACGAAGTCAGTCTGAGGACTAGATCAAGTTTTTCGCCACACGGGATCGCGCGGCACGTCAAAACTAGCGACACCCGATTGACCGTTGATTGCTGCAAATGCCATCGGTCCCCACCAGTCCGCTCCAGCCGTTGGGTCTGGTAGTGCATCAGCGGCAAACCATCCAACACCACTCGTCTCAAGTGGATGGCCTTGCAATGAACCCCCAACGGGACGGCAGTGAAATAACAGCATGTACATTCCAAACCGACTGAAGCCCATTCGCTGACCATCCACAACGCCGAGCAACTGCACTGGTTCACACTCAATGCCAGTTTCTTCATGCACTTCTTTCATCGCCACTTCACTTGCCGAGTAACCCACGTCAGCCCAGCCAGTTGGGTAGAGCCAAACTCCCGAATCTGGACGACGGACTAACAAAATTTCACCAGCATCATTTCCGACAATCGCCCCAACTGCAATTTTCGGGGTGACATAGCCTGGGACCCCTTCACCAACCGACTCCATCCATTCCTGCACAAAGTGATCCTGTTCACGACGAACCTCAAGGGCCTCATCGGCGGCGGCTTTGATATCAGCGGCAACATGAAGAACTTCTTCGTAACGTTCACGCTCATACAAGTTTTGTGTGAAGCCAATGCCAGTGCGGGCGATACCCGCGAGGGCTTCACTCCAGCGGACTAAATCACGTGTGAAGTCGGATGGATTAGCATCACTCATCTCAAGAAACTATCGCATCAAACTGACAAAGTGAAAAGAATCGCCCGTTCAACTTCTTGACGATGAAATTGATCAGTGAGTTTCGTCCCCGAAGCAGTCCGCACATAAAAAGCGTCGACCACTTCGTCACCAATGGTCTGCACGGTGGCATGTCGAATATCTAGACCGACATCGGCCATGGCTTTAGTGACACGATGCAAAATACCGTGCTGGTCAGGAGCACGTACTTCAATGACGGTTGCATTAGAGGAGGCTTCATCAAAAAATGTAACCCGCGCTGGAGCCAGTTCTCCTGCAGAACGACGTTTGCGCCGATACGTTTTGGCACGTTCGGCAAGACGCGACTCAAGAGCCAATTCGCCATTCAAGGCTCGGGTGAGATTTGTGATCACTGGCGCCCACTCAATGGGGCCGTGCGCCGGCACAACAACTCGAAATTGCGAGGCAGCCATACCCTGTTCATCAGAATGTGCCTGTGCACCCAAAACGCTGAGACCATGAAGTGCCAAAACTCCCGCCACACGACTAAATGTTCCAGGACGGTCAGGACTGACAACCGTCACCGAATCATCAGAGACACCGAAGGTCACAACACCACCTGCCATCATTTCAAGAACTTCTGCGTCAGGGAATAAGCGCCATTGCGCATCTTCAACACCAGCACCACCAAGAACCAGATGCACGCGTCGCACTAGATCGCTGACTAGTTCAGCTTTCCAAGATCCCCACGCCGAAGTGCCTGTCGCCAGACTGTCGGCTTCGGTCAAACCATGAAGCAAATCAAGCACTAATGAAGTTTTCACTTCCTCAGCGACCATCATGATCGTGGCGCTGTCAGCAAGATCACGACGTGTTGCGACATCGGGTAACAACAAATGATTTTTTACCATTGAACACAAAATCTGCGTGTCATCGTTATTCAGTCCAAGACGTGGGCCCATTCGCTCAACCATCACGACACCAACTTCAGTGTGATCGCCAGGGTATCCCTTACCAATGTCGTGGAAGAGAGCACCGAGTACTAATAAGTCAGGCCGTGCCACACGATCAGCCCAACTTGCAGCATTGGCAGTGGCCTCCCACAAATGACGATCTACCGTGAAGCGGTGATATGCGTTGCGTTGCGGTTTACTCCGATTCGGTGCCCACTCGGGAAGTACTTTGACCCACAGCCCACGCTGATCAAGGGCTTCCAAAACTGGAATCGCATCGTGACCAGTCAATAAAAGTCCAACAAAGTCATCAATCGCTCCAACGGGCCATGGAGACGGCATGGGCGCCGAAAACTCTGCGAGACGATCCAAAGTCGGTCGATCAATGCGCGTTTTATATCGCGCTGCTGCAGCGGCTACACGTAAAAGAAGTGTTGGATCGCTTGAGGGGTCCACCGTTTCATCAAGGTGAATCTCTCCATCATGCAAAATGACACCTGGCGCAAGGTGTTGATCGGGGATTGACTTTGCTTTAGCAGAAGCTATGCGGGCCCATACTTCATCACCGACCCATGCGACGGCACGAGCAGCGTTCGATAATGCTGCCACCAGATCATCCGCATTGCGATAGCCGCATAATGGTGCCAGCGCGTCTTGGTCCTCTAGATGCATCACTTCCACTGCGCGGCCCATCTGACGGTGCAATGCCACGCGTACGGCCATCAAGACATCACGACCCGCGTCAAGCGTGTCACGATCTGCAGGTGTGATTGAGACGCCCGCTGCTTGCGCCCATGACAAGGCGTGGATATCGCGTAACCCTCCGTATCCCTCTTTAAGATTTGGCTCCAACAAGAAAGCAACCTCGCCATGTTCGAGTTGCCGTTCGCGCACGCGCCGCATTAACTCTGGAAGCCGCACCGATGAACTCGCTTTCCATGCCTTGATACCCGCAACGTTAAGTTCATCAGCAAGGGTTGAGTCGCCGGCTAGACAACGAACACTCAGCAGCGCAGTCGCCGCATCAAGTTCTGACTTGGCAAGTTCGACTGCTTGCTTGACCGTGCACACAGAATGTCCCAATTTTATTCCTGAGTCCCAAATGGGATACCAAATCTTGGCTGCCAAGTCATCAATATTTTTTGCGCCGTCGTGAATCAACATCACATCAAGATCGCTAAACGGGGCCAGTTCCCCCCGACCGTAACCACCAACGGCGACTAAGGCCACTCGCTTGGAAATCGTCACCGCTTCGTTGGCCGACTGCCAAACCGATTGCAACCACTCATCGGTGGCTTGACATAGAGATCGGGTCAGTCGAACTCCACGCAAATTCGAGTCGGCGAGTACTTGCTGACGGCGCTGCATACCTACAGTCTGTCTGACGCAGGAGCAGTTAGCCCATCTGCCCAGTGATTGCTAAGTCCAAAAAGCTATTCAGGGCATTCAGGTTGAGCCCCATGTCGGGGTAATGCTGGCGGGCGTCCATGGGTCCCGAGTCCACAACATCAACCTTTACTCTGCTTGCCATGCCTTGGTTTACGACGAGGTTGGAGATGATAAAGACCTGTTCGACACCGACAATCGGGTCGTCAACACCATGACCCAAATACATTGGTGGGTCACTTGGGTCAATGAGATCATTCACCGATGCCGTCGCTAAACGCTCGCTTGAACAGTTCATCGTCGTGGTTTTCTTTGATGGGCAATTGAGAAAAAGATTGAGCACATTGGGAATCGCTTCCCAGCCATCATTAACCCACGCGTTGAGATCCATGGGAGCGCCAAGAGCCACGACTGCACTCGGTCGACTGGATTGTGCGGCTAACTCTGGTGGAAGATTCGGTGAAACAAAAACTGCTTGCGCATTACCCATGGCTTGCATCATCGCCAAGTGCCCACCTGCAGAATGCCCGCTGAGGATCAATCGTTTGGGATCAATACCCAAGTTTGCAGCCTGTGATCTCACGAAACGAATTGCTCGGTCGATATCACGAATCGGCTCGGGAAAGCGCACCCTCGGCGCCAAGCGGTAATCCACCGAAATAACTACCCAACCACGGAGCAGTTGAGTTTTCATTGACGCCGAAACATCGGCCCGCTGACCGCCATTCCAACCGCCGCCGTGAACGTGAACAACCACTGGACGCGAGTCATTTTTGTTCCAACCGTAAGGTTTATAGACGTCAAGACTCTGCTGCCTGTCTGTTCCATAGGACAAAGAAAATGACGGCTGAGATGTGGGTATCTGCGACAGTTGCAGCCGTTCAAACGACTTTGGATTAGCGATCTGACATGATGCAACGACGCTCAGAAATAAGACCACGGATAGCACCGTGGCTACTTTTCTCCAAGACTGCCGCTGATCACTTCGCACACTCTCACTCAACCTGATCCTGCGCCAAATGTCTTGTCACTCCAAGACACATTGGGCACAGGTCCGAGTCGCAGGTCACACAGTTTTGTGGTGCATGATCACGCTGGCAGCCTTGAAAGCGCCCCACTCAAGGCCAGGCTCAATCAATCGCTCATCAATATCGCCCCAAGTCGCCGGGCACAGAGCAAACACGTCAAGTGGAAATGAGCGCACGTTAAATTCATCCCGCTGAACTGATGGCACACCGATGGCTAACAGGGCATCGGTTATTGGTTGCGTGGCTGAACGAAAGATAGTCAATGGATTGACTCGCTGCGCAAGAACATCTGTTTTCAGTAACTCGCTCAAACTCACTGTCACTTCCTGTCGTACCGAGGTCGTCACTTCATCACACATCTCAGATGTCAATGGCCGTGCTGACCCTCGAGTGATCACCGTGCCTTGTAATAGGCGCAGGGTCCAAGCATCCACGACTTCTTTTGTGACCTGCAACAACCGCGCTGAATAATCGTCCACACCCTTATGCAAGCAGGGTTTGCACCACTTCCCACCAAGCGGATAAAGGGTGTCACACCGTGGGTCTATGGTGGGATGTATGGGATTCTTTGCTGAACGGAAGAAAAAAGCCCAACTCAAGGTTGCTCAGGCTGCAGCGACAAAGTCAGCCGCAGCACTGGCCGAGTGGCAGAAGAATTCGGCTGCCCTAGAAGTGATGCTGAAGGTCGTTGACGACTGTCGTCATGGTAAAATTCACGAGCAGTTTGTGGATACCAATGATTACGGTTTCATGCTCAAAAGTGGGGAGTTCCCGATCGCCTATCTGCAGGGCGTTGCGTATCTAGAAAATGTCAAAGCCCCCACGCAATACAGCGGTGGATACGGAGGCGTCTCATTTCCGATTTTCGGACGGGTGCGCTTGAATACGGGACGCACGGGTGGAAAAATCACTCAAGGCGCAGAATCAATCAACCGCACCGATGATGGTCACGCTTTGGTTACTAATACACGCATCATGTTCGCTGGCAGTAAACGTGCCCATGAGTGGCGTTTTGACAAAATGATGGGCTGCTCACATTTACCGGGAGGCATCACGATTTTTGCAATGACAACGGGTGGTAAGCCAGCCGGTCTCGGCTACGGCGATGGGCCTGCTTCAGAAGTGCAATTTCGCATTGAACTTGCTTCGGCTATCGCCCTTGGGACACTTGAACGCTATGAGCAAGAACTAGTGGCCGAACAAGTCCAACATGCCAGCGAATTACCTATTGCATCATCGCCTCCCTGAACATCCAGACAACCTCCGTCAACCCCGACTGAGCCGTAGAGTTCTGAGTATGGCTTTATTGGCACCACGTTCTCTGACCACCGCGACATTGACCGGCATCGTGCTTCTGCTCGCTGCGTGCAGTGGATCATCGTCTGTTCCCGCCCCAGACAGTGTTCCCGATCTAGCGACCTCGGTTGCTCCCCAAACTTCAGATGGGATTCTGCGCATTGGTTTGCTCATACCGCAGTCTGGCCCAGGAGCAGCGATCGGTGAACCGCTGATTGCCATTGCTCAAGCAGCGATCGATCTTGTCAATGCCAACGGAGGCGTGATGGGCCAGGATGTCGAAATGATCGTGCGAGATGAAGGCGCAGATGCCGCCTCAGCACTGACTTCTATCGACAACTTCCTCGCCAATGACGGTATCGATGTCTTGATTGGACCACTTTCCTCCCCAATAACGCTTTCCGTTCTACCGCGACTCATGGAGAGCAATATCGGCACCTGCTCACCTAGCGCTACGGCTATTTCCCTGGCTTCATTTCCCGATGAAGGCCTATTTATCCGCACGACTCCCTCTGACGGCCTTCTCGCTCAGGCCATGGCACGGTTGGTCGCACAGACCGGAATCACTGAAACAAGTATTGCCTACCCAGATGATTCATATGGTCGTGACTTTGTTGTTGAACTTCGCCGAGCACTGCTCGTTCGAGGTATCTCTGTGACCTTTGAAACGGCGTTTGCTCCTGCTAACAGTGACTACTCATCTTTGGCTGAAGAACTCTCTGCACAATCCAAGGGAGTCATCACACTCATTGGTGACAGCGAAAGTGGAGCGCGCTTCCTCAACAGTTTGGTGATGGCCAATTCAACCCATCAGATCGTCGTCAATGACCCTCTCTCCGCTGCCGATCTTTCTACAAACGAGAATCTCAATTCATCAATTCGCCGCAACATCATTGGCGTGGCAGCTAATGCCTTTGCAGGTGTAGGAAAAACTTCAGCAGAACACATTGCATTCTCCGCAGCAATCGTTGATTGCGTCAATCTCTTGACTCTGGGATCAATCGCTGCAGGAAGCGACAACGCCATTGCGATCATGTCCCAGGTCATCATCACAAGCCGTGGAGGGTCAGGGTGCGGAGATTTCCCCACATGTCTTGCTCTCCTCAAAGCCAAACTCAACATTGACTACAACGGATCAACTGGGCAACTTGATCTTGATCCAAATGGCGATCCTTCACGGGCCTCATTTCTCACATTTGGTTTTGGCAACAATGGTCTGAGCGCCTACAAGGGTCCGCTCGATGTGATGAGTGCTCCGTAACAAAGCGAGAATCTATAAAAGGCTGGCTAATTCGCCGACCTCGGTCACGGTCCCGACATAGAAGGTACCGAATTCGGCATAAACAGCCGATGCCTCGTCAAAGCGCATTGTGTAGACAACTTCTTTGAGATCATCAGGACGATTGGCAAATAAAGTCACGCCCCATTCAAAATCGTCCACACCCGACGAACCCGTAATCAATTGGACAATGCGTCCCGCGAACTTTCGTCCACTCGTGCCATGTTCGTGCATTAATTCTTTGCGACGTTCAAAGGGCAAAGTGAACCAGTTCGCATCCTGAACGCGACTCTTGCTCATTGGGTAAAAGCACCAAGCCAATTTTCCTTCGGGCGGAAGTTGCGGGTAGAGACGCGGAGCCAGCATCGCCTCAGGCATCCCTGCGGCGTATTCACTCACTTCAGTCATCGACACGTAACTATCAACGACATCAAGTCCCGCATTTTGAATGGCAGTTTGCAATTTGCGCAGTAAACGCCAATCTTTAGTCAAGGCCATGATCGCTGCATCGGCTTTATGACCGAGCATTGAGACACAGATGACCTGCAGACCGTCCGCCTGCGCATGCTTCACCGCGGCAATCAAATCTTCAGCCTCAAACAACGGTGTCGGCTTGACGAAAAGGTGGATAACACACAATCCAACGCTGGGGCTCATAGAGCCATCTTCGGCGGGGCCGGGTACGGGGGCTTGGGCGTGATCACTCATAGCCAAAACCCTACCTGCGAAGTCAGGCGGGGCTATAGCGGACGGCTGAGCCATCTCGCACAAAGCCATATAACGAGATGCCGGCGCGACGAGCGGTCTGTACGGCGAGCGAGGTTGGCGCACTCACCGAGACCAAGGTTCCAAAGCCGGCCGCCCATGCTTTCTGGACCATCTCAAAACTGGCCCGACCAGAAACAAAAAGCCCAAGAGAGTGAGCGGGAATCTGACCATCAAGCAAAAGTTTGCCAACTACCTTGTCAACCGCATTATGGCGCCCAACATCCTCACGAACGAGAAGAATATTTCCCTCGCTGTCAAAAGTCGCAGCGGCATGCACAGCCCCAGTCAACGCAAATAACTGCTGTGAAGATTGCACACGCTGAGGAATTTGCAAAATTAATTCTGGTTCAAAGACAACCAATGAATCGCCCGACAAGGGAGACAAGCGATCAGTCAATTCATCGAGCGATTGTGAACCACACAGACCACAACTTGATGACGTCGTTCCCAGTCGTGGTGTTGGTACGGGCGCCAAACCACCAGTCTCCACAGTCACGATGTTGAACTCACTCTCAACGGCCGACCCGTTAGCGCAGTAACGCACGGTGAGTATTGGTGCTCCTGCCAACAGGCCATCAGCATGGCAAAAACCAACGGCTAATTCATAATCGTGACCAGGTGTGCGCATCGTGGTCGCCACTAAATGACCGTCTAGCTGAATAGACATCGGTTCTTCAACGACCAAGTCATCAGGAGCGCGACGCTGTGCATCTTTACCAATCTTGACGACAAGTATTTGGTCAGTGCGTTTGCGAGCCACAGGGCAAAGACTACGGTTCGCAGCAACTGATCGGCGCATGCAAGGTAGCCGATCTCCGATACCTCAAGGACTTTTTTTACAAACGATGATC
>CALGTP010000379.1 GCA_937902105.1 uncultured Actinomycetes bacterium | reverse complement strand
TGAGACGCGAGTAACAACTGCCAAGTCAGTATCGGAGGCTGTATCAGGCGGGGGCTTAACACCGGTTGCGTTAAGGAGTGCCGTCAACGTCAGCGCTCCACCGCTCAGAGTCTTGCCAGTCTCGGCATGATCAGAGAAGACATCACCTGACTGCTCTGGTACGGCTACTGGCGGAGCATTGGAATCAGTCGAAGTCGATGCCTCCCCGCTCCCTGCAGCTTTCGTGCCAACTGCGCTCGCGATGGTCGCCTCTGCTAAATCCTGCACCTCCGTCTCCATGTCGTACGTCAATTCCAGTTCCTCAACCATCTCGGCCAATGGGTCGGGAAGCTTAGCTCCAGGCATCCCCTCAGGAATGTCTTCGTCCTCGGTATCGCCATCATCGCCCTCATCAAGCCGTGAAGTTGCAGCATCTGGATCCGCAGTCCCACCACCAGTTAACCAATGCCTACCTGAATCCTGCCAAAAGCTATCGAGCATGTGCAAAGCATCAGCCTCCGACATCCCAAGGCTAGCGATGGAATAAAGCTTGAGGCTCGCCCGCAAGGCCTCCTCAGAATATCCCTGTTGCTCGACGGGCTTCAATCCTTTCCAAGTCCGCGATTCCCTCACCTTCAACCCGTCGCGGTGCAAGTGGAGATGCTTTCGCAGCGTACCAAGAATTCCGCGATGGAGACTCGGAGTTCCTCGGACACCTTCCTTTGTTGTGGAGAAATGGTGTTCAGCTGGATCCTCCATAGTATTCTCCAGTTCAAAAGCAACCTTGCGGTCTCTCCATTGAGCAACTCGTAGCGCAGCATGTGCTGCTAAATGCAACAAGTTTTTGACCGTAATCTTTGCCATGGACCGTTCAGGCCACCGAGCACCTTTCATCCCCCATGCATGCGCGACTGAGAGGAGGGCCAGGTAGTATCCAGTCATGCAGTTGATGTAGATCTCTTGAGGAGTAAAGAGATGACTGGCAATCCAAGCACCAGTAATGAGGCACACAGAGTACTGCCAAAGCGTAACACCGAGGCTGTCCCAATGTATTCTCTTTGCGACACTGGGTCTCAGAAGGTACGCATGCTCTTTGTTGCTGTGACCATCCTTCCCGACGATGGGCCTGAACGGGGTGCCCTCGCACCTCAGGGAAGCATAGGATGCCCACAAAACGTTGCTGGCCCAATATATCACTCTGGCAGACCTTCGGGCATTTGCAGCTACTGCGTTCTGAGTGTGTGGCCCATCGTTGCCTCCAAAAATTTCATGGCCATTGAACACGCAACCTCTGAAAGGAAAATACTCCGTCCCTCGCAAGCTTGTGCCTGGCGTCATGTCTTTGAAAGCTGGAACTCCGGCCACATCAACTGAAAGTCCCAGAAGTTTGGCGTTGATCAAGCCGTGGCTTGAGTGATTATCGTAAGCAAGACACATGGGCGGGTACCCGTTGTTCTGAGATGTCAGGGCAGCAAGGCATTCCCCTGCCAAGTGAAGCTGGTTCTTACCTGTAATATCCTTAAGCCTCCGTGGAAGCAATCGGATATCCCACACGTTCGTTTTTTGGTCAACTCTCTTCACAAGGAAGGACGCACAACACTGCGCCAGGTTCTCTTTGGGAAGTGCTTTGACAGACTTCTGCCCATCCAAGGTGTCTGGCTCTATGATGGCATGGTCGGGCAGGGCTCCACCTATCACAACTGGGCCTCCAGGATCAGGTCGCCAACGACACAAGAGGGCATAATCCGGGGAGTAGACGGTATCATCCCACACTAACATACACCCACGACTTGATCTGACGCCCAGGTGTGAGAGAACTAAGGAGCAGTTCGACTCGAGTTCTTGCGGCGTTGGACAGAAGAATCGGGGTAAGTATGGGAGTTGTAACGCAGCTGTCGCCTCACTGCGAGCCCTTTTTGAGATTCCGCAAAGTTGAAATGCATCTTTAGAGGACAGCCCACTCCACAATTTGAACACAACCATGTTGAACGATGTCTCGTCGATGCCATCTAGGGATGATGCACTGGTGCGGGTTTTCCCTAGCCTCTCATTGTTGGCCTTGTTGATCATTAGCGCAACCATTGCCCGTATCGTTGGGTCACTCTTCAGCGCCCCCGATTTGATCATTGATGAAAGCCGATCTTCCAGGGTGAGCCTGCTGCCCGCTGCTAAGGCATTCATGTATTTCTTCACCTTTGGCGCATGCTCCGGATCGATCTGCGAGGTGCAAGTCAGTAGAAACCGAACCCGAGCGGCAATGAAATGCTTCATGGCGCTGTTCATCATACTCTCTTCCCATTGCATGATGATCACCGTGCACCTGTGGACCAGCTGCTGATACGACAGAGTCGATATGTTGAAGGCGGAGTAAGAGGTGTGGCGCATCCAATCTGCTTCCAACAGCTTGGCTTCTATCTTTTGAAGCTCTTCACGTTTGTTGGCCAGAGCCATCATCGTCGCATCGCTGAGGTAGATTTTGAACAACGACTTGGCAGCTTCCTCTGCAAAAATCCTTGAGGAAACAAGCTTGAAGCAATACGAGCATTGCTTCTTGCCGATTTCGCAATTAGCCTTCCTCTCGACGCAGAGTTTATGCCGGATGTGGACATGCTCAGTCGCCTCGTCAATCGCTGACACGCCCAACTCCTGCAGTTGATCTATCCTTGCTGGACATCCCCAACGTGCAAACACGAGAAAATCCCCAGCCATAGCGCCGATGAAAGTGCGATCCAGTTCTGGGTCCATAATGTCTGCGCCTGAACAAGGTCGCAATACCTCAGCAGAGCCAGCGCCCTCTTGGGCCTTTTGAGCAGCGACATGTACCTTGGTCTCCTCGTGGTAATCAAAAGGATTCAGGTTTGTGATCTTCATGGGCTGGAACTTATCGTCGAAGCGTTGGGCCTGGAATTTTCCCCCGCACAGCTGGCACTGATAATGCAGAACGTCGGGCACCTGCCTCGAGATGCCTTTGCGCCTCATTGACACGGTTGCAGGGTAGGTCGTGTACTGCCCAGGCCGTTCCTTTGCAATCCAAGCATCGAGATCTATCGTTCGATCCTCGCCTTTTCGAGGAGGACCAATGGGTTTGATTCCGGGAGGCACTCTCCTTTTTGGCAGAGACCCTGAAAACAATGACACCTCCTCACCTGCATTAAGCCACTCTTCGCAGACCTTGCAATTCTCGACTGCGCTGACGGAGATTCCGCCTTTCTGGGACAAGAAATCATACCAATGACCAGCATCAACCTTGCCAAGTACAGCTCGATGTTTCTTTTGCCAAAGGTCGTTAGAGATATTCTCCTGCTTGCACACAATCTTGCCTCGCAGCCTTGAGGTATGCATATCTTTCTTGCAATACTTAGAATCCTCATCAAGCTCGTCCTTCGCATCCCCCTTCACCTCCTCCGACACCTTCGCATTGTCCTTCACCTCCTCCTTCGCCTCCGCTTCTGACACAACTCGGTGGGTTCGCGGTGGAGGCACTGGTGGAGGAGGCACCGAAGGAGGCACTAGGGGTTTTTTCGTCTGACTCTCCAACCCTTGGCCTCCAGAAGCAATAGATCCATCATCCGCAGCCGAAGATGGTTGCAGGGGCCCAGTTGCATTCGAGGAAGCGTCTGGAGGAGGCACCGAAGGAGGCACTAGGGGTTTTTTCGTCTGACTCTCCAACTCCAATTTGATTGGGCTCGCAAGCTCAGAGTTCGACCCTTGGCCTCCAGAAGCAATAGATCCATCGTCCGCAGCCGAAGATGGCTGCAGGGGCCCAGTTGCATTCGAGGAAGCGTCTGGAGGAGGCACCGAAGGAGGCA
>CALGTP010000378.1 GCA_937902105.1 uncultured Actinomycetes bacterium | reverse complement strand
TCTTGAAGTTGTCTCCGAGATAAAGAAGGATGTTTTTGTTCCTGGACACATCCTTGCCGCCTGTGCACTTCTTGTGATACTTGGTGGCATACCTGATCTGCTGCTTCTCTCGGGCATTGAGAAGGTAAGAGAGATCAACCTCCTCATCTGCTGGTACCTGGGATTTCATTCAAGTGTCAAAACACGCAGAGCTATAGCCAATGAACAAACAAAATAACACACCTGTTGCAAACTTGACCAGAAATAGCAAAGTAAAAACTTACAACTGCAAGGCGCCGTTCGACATCTCTTCTTTCGAGCCCGGGCCACATCAGCGGCTTCAAGTGCGACGTCGTAGGTGGTGGCAACAAAGTAATCAGACGGCTTGGTGGACACGTGTTTCTTGATATAACTGGTCACCTTGTCGTACATCACTTTTATGGAGTATATCTCAATGACATCTCCCTTCCAAAACATAGCCAAGTAGAACCGCATCCTGCTTGCGCCATTATGTCCCTGGTCTGAGATACTACATGTAAGCACACGGATCTCATAGAATTTGCCATAGAGCTTGAAGATCATCTCGAGCCGCAGTTCCTTAACAGCTCTGACAGACACATACACAAACAACGCAATCTAGCCAAACTAACTGTCACTAACTATCAATTAAAACCTGCAAAGCAAATCGTATCATTAGCTTTGCCAGAAATCAATCACATTCTCGGTGATAACTATTTTGGTGCGTTTTTCAACGTGATACTTAGCATGCGCTGCAAACACTGGGCCTGTTGGCCCTTCCTCAAACAGTTGTCTGCCAGCAGTTGATTGATCAGTGCAAGGGAGGCCGCTGGTGTCCAAATCTGTTTCGCTGCATTCACCGAAGAGAGGACAGAGATTATCGTGACTGAGGCATTTTTGATAGCACATGTTATCAGCACGGTTTATATCGTAGATCTTCTTCATGAAGCAGTCGCTCGGATTGAAGGTATTTGGCGGCAGCGTCTCCAGAATATCCTTGCGGAGACATGGCATAGGCATCCATGTATCCAGGGTCTCCAACAGCCAGTTGAAGTTGTCTGCGATGAGCTGGTGGCATTTTGGACTCTTCTCCTTAGTTGTCGTGTAATTTAAATGTGCGCTTCAAACATATTGAAAAGCTAGCTGACTTTCTGAAAGTCTGCGAAACTACAAGCTGCGCAGTGTAACATAACGCGAGGCATGTGTTTGCAGCAGATAAGCTGCAGTCAAAAACGGACACCGGCTTGAAACTGAGAGGCCGCTGCAACCACCCATCATCGTTGATGGTCTTCTCCACTGCGGCCAGGCTCATTTCAGCTGTGAAAGCACCCGTGCAAGAAGAAGATGTGCGTGTCACTGCAGTCAGCATAGATACCTCATCAAGGTGTATGTGTCAATGCGTTTTGAAATCAGCAAGCTGCTAAATACGTACTTTGATTCATTGCTTAATAATATCAGTAACAGCGCTCCTGCTTTAATCCAAACTCCAAATACACCGGTATGAGTGTTTTAATAGGGTTCGGCACTTTTCGGGAATTTGGGGTTGGCCAGAAAAATTAGCCAGCGTTTCCAATTTAGTTTTAACCCTATCTTGCCTGTAACTCCTCCTTCGGTATTTCTCTCTTGATCACTGACCACGCTAGCTGAAAGCATCGGGCAGCTTTTGCAAGCATGCAATCGAAAGCCATGTCCTCATATGACTCTCTATCAACAACAAATAAATAAACAATTAGTTACGCACAGGCACTCTCTGCCTTATGAAATAAGGCAGAGGCTGCCAGTGCATAACTAATTGTTTACTCTGCTGAGCGAGAGAGAAAGTAAATCAACAATAACTGGATCATCCAATGATTGGATATAGCTTCATTGTTATGAGGGCATAACAAACCCTGCTCCTCCAGTGGAAACGAGCTGCAACTACTCGAACCAGACAGCTGAGTGTTGGCCACATCAGAATCTGTGGCGGATCTTGCAGTAATCAAGTCTAGGTCGATCTTACAATCTAGATCTGACGCATCTGAGGCAGAATCGCCGGCGTCCACCATGGCTCCGACAGCTCACAGCTGTTACGAGGCAGGGTGCAGTGTTTGCCAATCTGACTCTGATGATGTTGGGACACGGCTACAGGAATAATGGTTTGTTTCCGTGTCTTGATGGCCTTTCAGAACGTGTGTGTTGTTTGCAATTGTTTGTAGTGTTTGGTGTGATGGTCTAAACAGTAACTGCGAAAGGATATAAGGATTTAAATGGATTCCTGGGTTTAGTTTCTCTAGACAGTGCTTAAGGAGCTAGGGAATACAGTGCCAGGCAAATAGGCTCCGAATGTCCTTAAAGTTTGCATGATAAGAGTAATAACAATGTTTTCGGAAAGTGGGAATGTCAGTAGGGACAACTCAGGAAGGCACGATCGGCGGGAAATAAGCACCCACACCCTTCTCGGGGCACCACACGAAAATCAATTCAGTTGGTTTTTTGGCCACCGACGATGCATCCATGAAAACCTTAGTGTGCAATCTTGTACATGGTATCCTAAACACTTTTGTCCACTAGAATTGGCATCAATTACAATTGAATCGCTGCCCATAGTCATACTCATAGGCATAGTCATGTTCATAGTCATAGCAAAAACACCTGAGAAGGTCATTCCACAGCGAGTGGCAATAGCTGAGCCCGGAGCGTGGAACACCAAACAGAGCGACATGACGTTGACGATCTC
>CALGTP010000377.1 GCA_937902105.1 uncultured Actinomycetes bacterium | reverse complement strand
CTGTTCGGTCCTCCACGACGTCTTACCGTCGCTTCAACCTGGCCATGGATAGATCACTTCGCTTCGGGTCTAGGACATGCGACTGAATCGCCCTATTCAGACTCGCTTTCGCTACGGCTTCCCCTCACGGGTTAACCTCGCCACATACCACTAACTCGCAGACTCATTCTTCAAAAGGCACGCTGTCACTTCCACTTACGTGGTGTAGCTCCAACGGCTTGTAAGCACACGGTTTCAGGTTCTATTTCACTCCCCTCCCGGGGTTCTTTTCACCATTCCCTCACGGTACTGATTCACTATCGGTCACTAAGTAGTATTTAGCCTTATCAGGTGGTCCTGACAGATTCATACGGGATTTCACGGGCCCCGTATTACTTGGGATACTCAAAAGAAGTTCGATAAATTTCGACTACAGGGGTTTTACCTTGTCTCCCGAACTTTCCCACGTTCTTCGTCTATTTATCGAGTTTCTTACTTCTTGCAGGATTAACAGATCCTGCTATCGAGTCCCACGACCCCAAAACTGCAACGCCTGTTAGCTATCACGCAATTTTGGTTTAGGCTCATCCGCTTTCGCTCGCCACTACTAACGGAATCACTATTTGTTTTCTCTTCCTGTGGGTACTGAGATGTTTCACTTCCCCACGTGTCCTCCATCTGTTTTATGTGTTCAAACAGTGGTAACTGGACATAACTCCAGTCGGGTTCCCCCATTCGGAAATCCTCGGATTACAGCTTGGTTATCAGCTCCCCGGGGCTTATCGCAGATTCCTACGTCCTTCATCGGCTCTTAGTGCCAAGGCATTCGCCGTGCGCTCTTAGTAGCTTGTTGTCACGATCTAAATATTTAAAACCTTGTTAAAGAAAGATGCTCGCGTCCTCTATGCAGTTCTCAAGTTACGATCGGTCCTTAGTTTTTAGTCCTCACTTAATCGTCATTTGATGATCAGTTTGAAGAAACTAAGTCCGTAATCGGACTTTTTACGGTCCAATTGAAGTTGCTAATCGCTTATCGCGACTGCCGCTTCAGGACCCAACAGCGTGCCAGAGAAAGTTCAATTTTCCACTTTTTTGAGCAAACTATAACCCTAAACTTTATGTAGAGAGTTATGTTTATTCATACGAACCAGAATGGTTCTTATGTGCTCCTTAGAAAGGAGGTGATCCAGCCGCACCTTCCGGTACGGCTACCTTGTTA
>CALGTP010000376.1 GCA_937902105.1 uncultured Actinomycetes bacterium | reverse complement strand
CAAGTAACGTGCTACAGTGTTGGAGCACAACCTTCCAATGAGCCACTTCCAACCCAATTTGGCCAAATAGATTTTGTGCTCGTGCCCCAAACGTGGGCGCATAACCTGCAGCTGGTACACAGTGATCGCACCAAGGCTCTTGCCTCGCACCATTTTCTCGTCACTGCATCCCTGCACGTGCAAGTTCCAAAGCCACAGCCGCGAGCAAAGCAACCTCGGATGAACTTTGCAGCTCTACGGGAAACTGATGCGGCCACCGCGTTTGCAAACCATTTCGACCGAGAAATGAATAATGCGAGCGCCAGTGCAGATATCAATTTGCTGAACCAACAGATGACCAGCGCCTTCCACACTGCTGCCGAGAGCACTCTGCCAACACAGGAGTTTCATCCACGGCGGCCGTGGATCTCGTCTCAGACGCTGGACCTCATCCAGAAGAGAAGTGTTGCACGAACATCTGGTTCCCACGCCGAGGAACACCAACTCCAGCGAGAAGTCAAGGCCTCTGTCAAAGCTGACCGGACACAGTGGCTTGAAAATCTGCTGGCTACTGGCGAGTGGCATGAGGTCCGAAAGCTGCGAAAAGGCTTTGCTCCGAGGCAAGGCCGACTCGCAAATGTGCGAGGAGTTCTGGTCGATTCGGATGCGAGGGCTGAGACACTTGCTGAATACTATTGCAAAGTGCAATGGGCAGTCCGACCAATCACGGCGATGGCTGCCTCCACGCCCCTCGGACAGGATCTGCCCGTGGATTGTGGTGCAATCCGAGAGAATGAGGTCACACATGCTGCCAGGAAACTGAAGTGGAACAAGGCTTGTGGAAAAGACGGAATTCCAGGAGAGTTCTGGAAAGCAATCTGCCAACCTCAAACGCCAGCATGCAGATGGGCAGTCGTGCTCTGCGACAAATGTTGGTCGGAAGGCCAAGTGCCAGTGGACTGGCATGAAGCGCTAGTCACAGCTATCTTCAAAAAGGGGGATGTGTCCAAGTGCGAGAACTACCGGCCGATATCGCTGCTTGCAGTTGGCTACAAGCTATTCGTTGCAATCCTCCTGCAGCGACTGAAGCACAGCGGCGCCGAGAAACGGATCAACGAAACACAATTTGGCTTCAAGTCCGAGCACGGAACTGTGGATGCTTTGTTTTTGGCCAGACGGTTACTGGAGGATGTCTGGTCGCAGCATGATGGGCAGATGGTCTTCTTAGCTTTGGACTGGGCGAAGGCCTTTGACAGTGTCTCGCCCGAAGCTCTGCTCCAAGCGCTGCGCAGATTTGGAGTTCCAGGCAAATTCGCCTCAGTTGTGCAGGCTATCTACACGGAGCGGAAGTTTGCAGTGAGAGACAGTGGCTGCACATCCAATCTGTACCACCAACGCTTTGGTATCTGCCAGGGGTGCCCGATGTCACCTTTCCTCTTTGCAATTCTGATGACGGTGCTCATCCACGACGCCAAAACAAATCTACCACAGGCTGACTGCGTGGTGGATGAACTGATGTATGCTGACGACACGCTGGTCGTGGCGCTAGACGCCCAACGTGCCGAGGACATCATGCTCCGCATACAAGCTGCTGGCCGCAATTTTGGTTTGAGCTTTAATTGGAAGAAGCTGGAAATCCTCCCTGTGCGGTGCGCCGCGGACATTCCAAAGCCAGATGGCCATATGATAGAGCAGAAAGATAGCATCACCTATCTCGGCAGCATTCTTTGCAGCAGCGGTTTCCTTGGACCTGAGCTGGGCAGACGGCTGGGCGCAGCTAGATCTGAATTTAAGAAGCTTGAACGCATCTGGTCGCACTCATCGCTTTCTGTGGGTCGGAAGCTCCGCATTTTCGAAGCATGTGTGCTCAGCAAGTTGCTGTATTGCTTACACGCAGCCTTCCTGAACAAGAGAGAACTTGCCCGACTTGATGCCTTCCACGTCAGGTGTCTGCGCAGCATAATGCGAATCCCTCATTCATACGTCAGTCGGGTTTCGAACCAAACTGTCCTTGAAGCAGCTGGCGTTGAGAAGCTTAGCGAGACGCTCCTACGGAGACAACTGCATTTGCTTGCGCATGTCGCACGCAAGCCGACCCACGATCCTGTAAGATTGTGTGTCTTCAAGCCCCACACTGCAGAGTTGAAGGTTCGACCGGCCAAGCGCCGCAGAGGCAGGCCACGACTAACATGGGCCACTGAAATCCATAAGCATGCAGTTCAGATTGCTGGAAGTGTAGACAATTTGTATGATGTCTTAGCAGACAGTCCGGCTGCTCGTGCATCTTGGCAAGCCTCAGTGCAACAGTACTGTGCTCACCGGGTGCCGTAGCCATTTTTCTTTGCTCACGTGCCTTTTAGAGGATACACGGCTTGACCGACCGACCGACCTAATATAAATCAAACTATTCCAACATGCACAAACATAGACAAATGCGAAGAATCCACAGGAAACCGTATGAATTCATAAG
>CALGTP010000375.1 GCA_937902105.1 uncultured Actinomycetes bacterium | reverse complement strand
CTACCTGTCGTCGTGACTTTCCGCGGAAGTGGTTGGCGACAGTGATACTCTTTATGCCGCATGACGAACTACCCAGCTCGCAACGCGCCGGACACCAGTGAAGGCCCTGCAGGCGCCCCTCCCGTACACGGTGTCCGATGAAGAAAGCTAAGATTACACCTACTAAGCAGTCATCATCGAAAGACATTTCGTCGCGTTTACCTATCGAGATCATGCCCTCCATCATTCCTCTCTCATCCGTAAACCCCACGAAGTCCACGTCGGCTGCCGTGTAAGCTTCACCATTTGGACAACACAACTGCCGAATGTGGTTGAGAACGCTCACTGTCTCGTTCCGTACTTCGTGTCGTGTGCGTCGCTCGTTCCTGCCCACCCATTGGTGTATCTGTAGTAATCTGATGCACACCGTACTGTGACTTTCAATCTCCTCCCCCACCGCCAAGGGTTCCCACTGAACTGGAATTTGATAGTCTCGAAGCCACGGTGGTGCTTCCCCTACCATGTTCACAACATCCTCCTCCAGTTGCATACCGTCCGCGTCTGTTCCTGCCTTTGGGAGTCCAAGCTGAATGAAAGCACTTTTGCTGCTGCGACACGCTCCTTTTGGATACCATCCTGGCTCTCGATTCGCCCCGCGTTCAAACTGCGTGCGGCCTGCAACGCCCCAAGCTTTCAATCTGTTATTCGCATTCAGTTCACCAATCGAAAAGGGGGCCCCGTTAGCTCGAATTTGTCCTCGTTGTCTTCCCGTTCCATCCCAAGTCGTGCGCAGAGGCCGCGGTTGATCTGGAGACCACGTATGTAGATCCCTGGCTTCCCAGCTTGGTAGCTGTGATTGGAGAGCTGCCAGCATTACCTCACGAATCTCCCCCTCTTCTGCCCCAGCACTCTGCCATAACTCCGTGAAACATCGCAGTGACCATGCTGCTCCAGCTCCCACAGGTCTCAATATTGCTGTTCTGCCAGATGCATCGTCGCCGTGCTCACACCTGTCCACAAACTCACACCACACCCCTGGATGCGCGTTTGGTTTATTCCCTACGAATAGCTGTCGTAGAGCCGTGGAGACCTTGACTTCAACGATGAGTTCAGTTGCTGCTCTTCCGCCCGAGCGGAGACGGCGTACCTGAAAATCTGCCCGCGACCAAGCCTCCTCATCCGCCTGTACTCCTTGTTGCGTTAGCCACTGCTTTGCCGCCTTCAATGTGTTCGCCGGAATGCCGTTGAAACGTGTCCACACTTCACCTGCTGGTTGCACCTCCGCTATTCGTTTCCGATAGCGCTCGACTCTCAATCCCCATACCCATGGCCTAAGATGTTGCTTGACCCATGCCTCAGCGATGTCAAGTTCCAAGGCTACATCCCTTTCTTCCTTTCCGCCGACGAATTGTCCAGCCCGTTCGAGTGCATGTTGCAAGCGCTGCGTGCGCAGGGCTTTCCGCGCCGCCTGCTCTGTTTTCCTCGAGTCGTTCCGTCCAGTCTCCCTGTCAGTTCTCGTCGTCTGCCTATGAAGTGCACCGACAACCTCATCCCGAAGTCGAGATTCTTCCTCGATATCACACATTTTGTAGAAACCACCCATGTCAGTTTGTGGATTTCGACTGTCGTGTGTGGTGCTGTCATTAAGTTTGGAGATGGTGGTGCCATCAGATACGAGCCTG
>CALGTP010000374.1 GCA_937902105.1 uncultured Actinomycetes bacterium | reverse complement strand
GCGAGATGAACAGCGTCGTATGCACGAAGTTTCTCTGTCTTGGTGACGTCACACGCATCTGCCAAAAGATTCTCGTCGATATTGACGATCGTCAACCGCGCATAGAGATTATCCAAGAGAGAAATAGACGAGTTGTAGGTTGCAATACTGATGCGATCACTTTGACGTGCTCGAACTAGAGCGGCAGTTGACTCAATAACAAGTAGTTGGCAACTTGCCACATCGCCACCTTCATCCCAGTAGGACTCAACTTCATCGGTGCCGATCTCATTGATAATTAGTTTGATGAACGCCGAAGTGTCAAAGTAGGTAATCATCGGCGCTCATTGATAACGATTTCACTTACCGACCCAGTTGCCGTAAAACGTCCGCGGGGGCGAGGGTTCTTCGGCTTGACCGCAGCACGCACTTCACCAGATGCAATCAATCGCGCCAGACGATTATCGGCCTCGGTAAGCGCGGTCAGCCTGGCGACCGGTTTGCCATGTTCGGTAACAATGATTTGCTTTCCGGCACAGACCTGGTCGATGTAATGGCTCAGTTGATTTTTCAGTTCGCGAATTCCGACTTCAATGCTGTGGCCGTTCGTTATCAGATCCATACCAAAATTGTAGCCACAATCAATCTTAAATGTGGCAACAATTTATGGCGTGGCGAGTCACACCCCGACGACTTCGACCAATTTTTCTAACGTGTCGAACTGATCAATCTCCCGTATAGAGCCGTTCGAGATTGATCAGTTCGACATCGTTGCGTGCAGCGACCTGTTGGGTGAGGTTGCCTTCAAAGCCTGACGCGGAGAAAAGTAACAGGCGCGCTGATTCAGCCGAAGGGTCCTTAGCTGTCACGAGGCTGCGGATGTGTTCGAGGCGCGCGAGGTCTGCTGGAGTCCGTTTGGCCTTGGAGTGCTTAGCCTCGCCAAGTGCGAGAACGGTGGTCGAGCCGTCGTCATTGCGGCCGATGGCAACGACGTCTAACTCGTGCTGGGTACGAGAGGCGACGTCGTTGACTATCGCTGGTCCCACCGTTGCCGGTTGTCCGCCGACTGTCTGCTTCGATGCGAACTTCAGAATGAAATCACGCGCGATGTCTTCAAAGTGCGGACCAAGCACGTGCGTCAAGAAGCGAGGTTGAGCATCTTTCCACGCCTCGATCGTTCGTCGCTCCTCGAAGCGAGCGTGATCGGGGCGGGTCACTACGTGGTGGAAACGAATGATTGGGTCGGTCAGCCGGTAAAACGGTCGCCGGGCGCGTAATGCATCGTCGGTACGCGAGACGAATCCAGCTTCTTCTAGAGCCTTGAGGGGATGTTGGACGGCTCGCTGCTCGCGACCGAGTGCCGAGGCGATCTTGGCTTGACTGGTGTTCCCGTTAGCGATAGCCCTGACCACCGAATGGTACAGTGCGCGATCAGAAAGCGAACGTTCCTCAGTGAGGAGGTAGTCGTCCTCCCTGAACAAAGCACTTGCAGGGTTGAGCGGTCCGGCTGCTAACCACTTACCCACATCACTCACTTTTTTGGGAGGACTTGTAGGTAGAAGATCACGGTATCCCGGCGTGCCCCCGAGGACGGAGTGAACAATGAACGCAGTTGCGGCATCGTCGATCTCCCAGAAAGCGGCTGCAGTCCGATAATCGAACGTCTGAACCACAACGTCGAGCGACGCTCGACCTCTTAATGCTTGCGTCCCAGTGAGCAGACTCGACATCACCGCGAGTGCGGAACCACACAACACGAGACGGAGAGGCGGCCCGCCATCGCGTGAGCGGTCGATTGCTCGTTGCAGCAACGACGCCAATTCTGGAGAGTGTTTAAGTAAATACGGGAACTCGTCGAGCACAACCAACACGGGACCATTCCCAGTTGGCAGGTTACCGAGGACATTTAGTGCTGCATCCCAGCTGTCGAT
>CALGTP010000373.1 GCA_937902105.1 uncultured Actinomycetes bacterium | reverse complement strand
TCCACCGACGGAACCCAAACATGTATTAATGCATACATCAAACCTTACTGACCATTCGTTCATAGGATTTCCTATATAATCCCTACGGATTCCTAGGGGATTCTGTGGATCTATGAATTCTAAGGCCGACACGCAAGAGGTCAAACCGTCGTAATGCCCAACACGTTTTTGGCCCGGAGAGGCTGGCAGCCAATAGAAGAACAAGTGCATGGCAACTGGTGCACTGGTGTTTCCATAGAGCGCATCCTTGCAAACGTGCTCCACATGCTCAAGAACCTTGGCTCCCATAACTCATAAAACTTCCCATGGATTGCAAAAGAAATCATTCCGGTTAGTTCCTGAACGTGGCTGCAAGAACCATACTGCGCTGCCGGTACTAAATGTGTTGTTAAGTAAAACACCTCGTGGGTAGCCCTTGTAGAGAGTAGGCCTGCAAGAACTACAAACGTACATGTGACACACAGCTTTGTTACGTCTTGAACACGATAGCTCTATGCACAAACAAGGGGCCTCTGCGTCTATAGTCGCACGAATGCAAATGTTCATCTTGAGGGCAATTGTGTCCAAGTCCTCCACATCAACCATGCCAGCCTCAAGGACCCTTGCTGCCAAGTTGCCCATCTCTTCCTTCTCCTCTTCGTGCCCAACAGCGCCCTCGACATCTGAGATAGCGCCCATGACCTCTTTGGCTATACGTTTCGATTCCTTTTCCTCAAACTTCTGCGTCGACATATTGACTGGGGTGCCATTCTCGTTCCGCATCACGTTGTTCCAGTTGGGGTTGCAAGCATGGAGCAAGTTGTACCAAAAACAGTAGCCGTCCGGCTGACGTGGTTTCTTCATGAAAGGAAGAAGTCCGACATTCGTTGCAGCACTACTCTCCCTTGTGCTCTGATTGTTCTCGCTGCCTTCATGACCATGAAGCGCCTTGTCCTTCAAGAGCCTTTTCTGGAGCGCTCTGTAAAGCAGCCCATGGAGACTTTTGTCAGACACCCTAGACATTTCAAATGCTTCTCCATCCAGCCTCCTTTTGAGAAAAGGGAGCTGCACTTCTTCTGGCGTATGCCCACTGGCTGGCGTTCTCCACACTTTGTGGGAGCCAGTCGGTGTAGGGTAGGTGACCTGCACAAAGACTGCTTGAGGGAGAAGGGTTGACAACTCGACGAGTTTCTTAGCAGCCGCGTCGTCCAAGCTGGGTTCCAATTTGGAATCTGTGAAAGACACAAGTCCAATGAGCTTCCCACCGACGAAATTGTTTATCTCCTCACTGAAATCTCAGTCGCCCTACAAACATACACACACAATTGATCTCCTAAATCTGAAGAAATCTGCATGAACTGGTCGCCACGGGCGCTGGGGAATTGTTATATGTTTACCTAGATTACGCATGGACTGGTTTGCAATGGTACATAGAACACTTCTACGACAAGGTAGCATATAAATGTAGCTTAGTGTCAGGTACAGGACGTCCGGCTTCAGAGTCTGAAAGCACCGACAAACGATTCCCACGCCAAACACCTTTATGCTCCACCCCACTGACTGCTGCAAGGAATGGCGTACGGCTACCCATGTACACGGCCTCCTGGAAAATGCCCTTGGCCACATGCACATCACTTTCAGGCATCATCTCTTCAGGCTTTGGACCGGGCACAAACCTTGAGAACATAGCCGCAAACGAATCTAGTCCTTCTCCGGAGGGCTTGGCATAAACAGGATTCGTTTCTGCTTCAGCTGCGTTTTGCAGATTTACGATGACGTCATATGTCTCGTGGGTTGCCTTCCTCGTTGCCGCAGCTTTGCGTACATAGGCCAGTTTGCCTTTCAATTTATTCTGAGTTCCCAGCGTCTCCATGATGTCGAGCCAGTGGTTTGCGTCACTTCTGGTTTTGAACTCCTTGGACACCTTCTCCAGCCCAACAGCCACCGTAGCAGTGAAAACCATGCTCTCGGGGTCGAAGGTCAGCCTGTCAGAACAAGCAGCAGCGCTCGGGACATCCTGCCCGCCAAGATGAACCCGAAAAACTCGCCTCAAGTCAGCTTCCATATCGGCAACCTTGTTGGCAAAAATAGATTTCACGAACTCTGTTTCCATAGCGGTCAGCGAAGCCCTCAGTTTCACACGCACATCGTGCGTCTTCAGAAACGCCTCCCTTGCTGCGCGCGTCTTGCCGTCCACCCGCATCGATGCAATCAAAGAGTTCAGTTTAACACTGAATGCGTGCGCAAGTTTGCTTGCAGCTTCCATGCTGTGCCAATCATCAGCTGCAAACTTGCGTGAGTTGCCCTCAAACGTCACCCGAACGTGCTTTGCAAAATTGACAATGTCCCCAAGACCTTTCTTGGTCTGCTCTGAGCCACTGCTGCTCGCAGGTGCCGCGTCTTCTGCGCAACTGCTGGTCGACGGCAATGCAGCCTTGCCTTTGTTGGTTTCATCCTTGGCTCTTTTGGAATCTTTCTTGGCCTGAGCTGCAGCTTTCTTGGCAGCCTCTTGTGTAGTTTTTCTGTCCATCTCCTTGCGAAGCCTTTCAGCTTCTTGTCGACGTTTGTACTGGCGTTGCTCTGCTTCCTGGTTCTCCATAGCTGCATTGACGAGCCTGTTGTTGTATTCTGCTCGCTTGGCATGGTCCCGCAAGACCTCCCATGCTGAGTTCAACCGTTGGAAAGCCACGGATGTCTGAGGGTGCTTGATCTTATCAGGGTGGACCAACAAGCAGGTACGATGATTGCACTGCTTCAGTACGGTGTCAGGCAAGGTGGTGACCACCAGCAAACGACGTAGAGCATCTTCAGGCGACATGCCCTCCCAAGGCATTGCTCCAACACCCAACCTCGTTTTATTTGGCTGGAGAAGACAAGCTGTTGGACAATTTGTGTGTGTATACTAAAAAAAAAACTAAAACAGCACAAATTGCCCCGTGCTTCATTGAGGCACGCATGGTAGTGATCTTTGGGCTCCGCGTTTGCAAGCCGGCTCAACTCCTCCAGGCTAGCGGGGCCTGGGTCCGCCATCGAGGACGACCGCGGTTGAAC
>CALGTP010000372.1 GCA_937902105.1 uncultured Actinomycetes bacterium | reverse complement strand
TTGCTCATCACGTGGCCAACGCGCGGCGCAGGCGGATAGTCGCTAAACTTGTCGTGCAGCTCGCGCGGATACTCGAGGTCGACTTCGTAGTAGGCACCACGGGCGTCATCTTCACTGCGGGCCTGTAGGAGCTCAATGTCGCGCGCCAGGGACTCCGTGGGCGGCACCCATGCGAACCCGCCTGTAGGGAGAGGCTTGCTCATCGCCCAGCCGTAGAGGTTGTTCGCGTCGAGGTACATGAGCCAAGACGTCGGCTTGGCCGGATCGTACTTGGAACCGCCTGTTGCTTCCGCGCGCGGATTGTTGGCTCGGGCCGCCCGATGGCTCACCTGGCAGATGCCGCCGCGTAGGCCCTTCTCGACGAACAACATTTGGTCCATCTCGGTGATGCACTCGAGCTTGATCCCAGTGTATTTCAGGAGAGCGTCCCAAGACATGCCCGGCGCGGTGATGTAGTGCGCCGGGTCAAGGCCGTGCTTGCTAAGCATCAGCGTGCGGAATGCCTCAAACACGTCCGCGAGCAAAGCCACGTCCGTCTTGAGATACAAATCGTGGTAGTCTTCGAACGTCTTGCATTCACCCGCGTCCCAGACCGCGAGCGCGCGCTCATAGTCCGGGACGCTAACTGTCTCGCCAGTTAAGTCGCTGGTGAAGCCGGCGCGCGGTGGCAAGGCAGTTTCGCGCAGACGCTCGGTAGAGTCGAACCAACTGTACGGGAAGACTCCCTTCTGCAGCAGGAGAGGGCGAACTCGAGCAGGCAGTCCCGCAAGCTCGGCCGTTGTAATCGGGGTCTCGCCCTTGAGGTTTTCCGCGAGCTTCTCCAGGCTGCTCATCATGAACTGAGCGCTGTCCTTGAAGGCGAGCCCTCCGAGAGATAGCGCCATGTATTTCTCATAGTTCTGGGGAATGATGCTGATGCGTCCGGTGTGGTTCGCGAAGGCCTTCACGAGAAGATGAGCGTCGTAGCCGCGGAGGTTGTGGAAGAAGACCGGGAGCTTGTAGGTCTTCGGGTCCAAGCGCCATTGCAGGTTGCAGGCGTTGTGCGCCGCCCCTCGAAACTTGCCCGTCAGGTGGTCGTGGTCGCGTACGGCGTCGGGGCGCTCGAGGAGCGCGGAGCAGATATGGCAGTGACTCGCGGAGCGGAAGGCTGCTTCCTCGTCGGGGGTCAGGCGGGGCGGCTGTTGTCCCTCACGAATGCGCACACGGATGTCCGTGAGATGGCCTTGCAGCTCGCCGATGAGCCAGCCGGCTGGATCCTCAGTAACTTTCTGAGCGCGCGCATAGACGCTCACGACGCCGTCACGACGCTCCGTGATGAGGTACCCCGCGCTGCAGCCAACGTGCTCGGTGAGGACGCGGGTCTTATCGCCCTGCTGAGCGTTCTCCGGCGCGACTTTCTGGTTGATTGCTTCGAAGTCGGCATATACCGCGTAGGGTGCAGGCATCTGCTTCTCGATAGCCTTGAAGCGGATTTCACACTCGTCTTTGCCTGGAGTGGGCACTCGGACGGGCTGCGCGCCCCCAGCTGACAGGCCACGACAGTCGCTGTCGTGAACGCTGAGCAACTCGGCTGAGCGAGTCGCATACAGGCAACGCCTGCAGACATGGACGGCTCCGTTGCCCGTGGCAAACTCACCACTGAGGAGGCGCGAGAGATTCTTGACAAAGACGTAGTGTCCCTGGTTTTCGTCACCACCATTGTCAAGCAGCAGCAAGTCGATTTGTATCGCCTCGGGCTTGCCGACGTTCAGCCCGTCGACATAGCGAGGGGTGATGCCGCGCTCGTCATGGTTGAAGACGGCAAGGCTGACTCCGGGGTTCTGCCGCTCGAACCGCGCGAAGACGCTCTTGGTAGCCGCGACGGGGAACTCGATGCCTGCCATGTCGAGCTCGGGCTCAAACTGTCGATATTTCGAGACGCGGTTAGCGTGAAGGGGCTGTGGGTGGAGTCCCGCAAGAACACTCCAGAGGAAGCACTTGTTATCAAACGCTGTGGCCGACCCCGGCAGCGAATTGACGACGTTGACCACGGCCTTGCGACGCTCGAGCGCCTGAGGAGTTTTAATCCACGAAGCCCCCCTAATGGGGCGGTACGGGTTGCCGCTGATAATCAACTCTTTTACTTGCTGGAAGCGCCAGCCCGAACCGTTGTGCGCCTCAAATTCCTCCGATTTCGTGCTTAGATCGAGAAAGCTTGCGAGTGTGTGCTCTGTCGCATCGAAGCTCGAAAGGAGCACGCTCCACTTCGTTTGATGATATATCGGCATTGTTGAAATGTCTGACGAACTGCCATCCCCAGTTCGTTTCCAGTAGATTGCTTCAAGCGTGAATGTCGTTTTGACAGCCCCGTGCGCAAGGATATCCATGACAAGCCGCCTCTTAGTCGCAGCTTGGACCGCGCTGAGGAAGTCGGGCAGGCTGAAGCGCTGTTCATGTGTTTGTGGAGTTATTTTCCAGTCCCAGGCGGCCCAATCTCGGGCGAGAGCAGCCCTTGTGTAGAGCGCTGGTGGGGCGCTCCTCGGGAGTGGAGGTAGCCGAGGCGGGTCGCTTTTCCGCCGCGCTTGTCGCTGCTGCGGGGGCGGGGCGCTTTTCGGCAGCGGAGGCGGTTGACGTCTGGGTAGTGGTGGCGGGGCGCGTGGAGGTATCGGAGGCGGAGCGCCTCTCGGGAAAGGACGTGGAGGGGCGCTTGGTGGAGATGGGCGCGCCTGGTTTGACGCCAACAAGCGCGATGCTCGCTGGCGAGCTCTTTTCCGGGCTCTAGCAGTGGTTGTTGTTGTTGGTCTAGCAACGGCTGTCGCGAGCTGGGCTCTAAGCTGTTTTAGTTCCGCACGAAGCTGTGCTACTTCGCTTCGAAGGTCCATAATTAAGCTCTCTATACACGGTGGGGATTTTTTTCTCGTGCTGAAATGCCCTCCTATAGTGACTGGTCTATACCTTATGTGTGACAGTCTCTAATAGGGAGGA
>CALGTP010000371.1 GCA_937902105.1 uncultured Actinomycetes bacterium | reverse complement strand
GCAGCTGATGGCGCCCGCCTCGAGCTCCTCCATACCGCGGTGCGTCGCGATGTCAGCGTCGAGAGCAAGTAGTTGCACGCGCCGTTCATAGATGGTGGCCCACTTCTCTTCGTCGGTTCGCTGCACGAGGCCCCCCCATACGCCGTGGGAGGGAGTCGCGCTGTGCCAGAAGAGGGTCTTAGGCGCCCGCCGTTGCGCGTTGCGCTTTTGCGTGCGCCGGCGCATCCTTTTGCGCTTCTTTGAGCTCGTGTCTTGCTGTTGCGCCTCGTGCTCCTCCACTTCGCCGGAGCTAGACTTGTCGTCGAGGTCGCCGTCGCTCACGTCGCTCGGATCCATCTGTGTCGAGGCCGAGCACTTCAACCCGTCGCACCCGCTCGAAAGCGTCGCTGGGGGAGCGCCGACCGTACGCACACTATAGGCATGAGTGAGTGAGTGGCGGCAGTGAGTGAGTGACCCAAAAGCTGATTGAAACCACGACAGTTGCAGCAACGTGTGGAACACACAACGCGTTATTAACACCGGCTGCTCTATGGAAGCATACAGCCGGTCGACGCAGATTGTCACCTATGTACGCTTCCCGTTCACGCTTCCCATTCACAAGGGCTTCCCAAGATTCCCTTAGGGCGGCGGGGCGTCACGCGCACGTGCGCCCGCTCTTCGCTCTTCTTCGAACTCGCCCGGTATTCTACGACTTTCTCGCCTTGCAGGCGTCGCCTTTCGAGATGTCCACGCCCTTGAATCGCATTCGGCGCAGCATGCGCTGCTGTCTGGCTTTCTCGACCGGATCGAGGTCGGGTGCGCTCAAGTACATGTCCACGCTCTCATAGTACTCACGGTGGTCTTTGAGCAGGTTCGCGATCTGGCTCCTGTAGTTCGCCTGATTCGTTCTCCACCTCGCACGTACGAGACACACGCAGCGCATCCTCGCTGCGACCATGAAGCGCAACCAGTACGTGGTGAATTCAACCCACGTGAGTGTCTTGCGCTCCTTGCGCAACTGATCGGCTGCTGAGAGCGTGCCGCTCATGTACGCGTGCTGCTGCAGCAGGCCCTGATCGTATACCCACTGAGCATTTGACGGTTTGTCGTTGGCACGCTTGGTCATGTACTCATCGATCGCCGCCTGACCCAACTCCCGGACATCCTGCGGTATGGCGCCCGCGTTCGCGAACCCGTTGCCCATCCTTAGCACCTCGTTCAGCTTCTTTTGCCATGCCTCCATGCCTTCTTGCGATACTAACCGCAGCGACCCCCACTTCTCGAGCAGGAATCCAACGTTGTACAAGCACTCGTTGTCGTACCAGGTGTTGCTCTTCGGCCAGTGGAGCATCTTCTCCGCGAAGAAGAGTGCGAGCTCCCTCTGCGCCTCGGCATACTCGTGGATCTTGGGTTTCGAGGTCATGGAGATGCGCATGGCGCGTGCCCAGTGCTTCAGAACCGGCAACGTTCGGACCAAGTTCGCGTAGTCCGACTCGGCGTTCAACTCCTTGAACGTCAAGGCGACACCTTTCAGGAACTGCGAACGTGACGTAATAAGCCCAAAATTGGCGTATGGTTCATCGGCCTGCAGCGCGTCGTCGAGGTCGGTGATCCAGGCCTCGACGGCAGTGCCGTCCATGGAGGCCTCGTACACTTTGTCTGTGTCTTTGTTCTTGCGTATGATTCCTATCCCTAGTGCATCTAGTCGTGGGTTCAGAATGGATTGCACGGCCTTTTCGGTCTCGGCGTCGGTCGTGAAGTTCTCGAGCAAGGTCTGCGAGCGAGTACGAGCGCGCAACGAGAGTTGGGGTAAGAGAGTTAGTGTGGTTACAGTATGCCAAGAATGTGTGTTTCAGCAGCAGCAGCCAAGATGCCGTTCTTTCTCGCCTCTTTTGCGCTGCGCACCGCCAGCACGCGCGTGTACAGGTTCTCGCCGGTGCGCATCGCGCAATGCAAGATGCATAAGCATGCATAGTCCATCACGCGCCTGTCGCCCCACGCTGCGTTCGGCAGGTTCCGTGACCCACTCGGGTCCGGCTTCACGGGCATCCTTACAAGCGTGGGCTCTGTAACGGGGGTGTCAATGCCGTAACGCAGCATGTCCGGCCCGCGCCTCTCGCCATCGACTCTGCTCTCGTAGTCGCTAAGCCATGCCAACTGCCCAGTCTTTGGACTGATTGCCCTAAGCCTCGCACTCGCCCACGTGGTGACTGCCTCTCCTTGCGCGCCTTTGGTTACCCCCTTCGCAATATCTGTGTTTCGCGTCTTCACAGCATCACGCTGGCGGTCGTTGATCTCGAAGGGATCGAGTTGACGGGCGGCATCCTCGTCACCGGCGTCCAGATCTTCGACGACACCAAGAGGTACACGCTCAACTGCGCGGGTCATCGATGATAGCTTCCCCGTCCCGTGCTTGCGCCATTGCTGAGCCCATACTGCGAGCGTCCTGTACGCAGGATCGGATGGTCGTTCGCGGTCGCAGTAGCTGTAGACGGTCTCCCCCTCTTCGAGCCATATCCATTCAAGGGCCTGCGCGAACTCCTCCTTGGTCCATGACGTGAACAGGGATGGCCGCTCGGCGCAGCACCGTTCGCCAGCCGCCGCCGCCCAGGCTCCGCCGTCGAGGCAGATGCATAGCTTCGGGTACATGACCGCCGCCGTGATGATTGCCTCCTCCGCTTCGCGCCCCAGCAGATCGCAATCCTCCCAGCTCGCCTTCTCTCCGCGCCACTGCATACCGATGCACGATTTCTGGCCGTTGTTCAAGAAGACCTGGTGCTTCATGTTCGCAGGTACGCTGGCATTCTCTTGAGTGCCGAGGGTAATCATGCAGGGCGGCAACTGCATAATGAGCTCATCGATGGCCATGCCTTTCTCCTGCAGCTCAAGAAGCTGGTCGATGAGAGGTAAGACGTGCGCAACGAAATTCGCCCGCCCGTCGGACCCGTTCCAAACCCGCACCTTGGCGAACTTATTGGCTGACTGTGCTTTTTCGAGCATGCCTATGACCGCGTCGCGCCCCCAGTGCTTGTTCGCAATGCCGCTGCTCAGCACTTGCAGGATGACGGTCGTCCACTTCTTGCGGCCGCGCTGTGCACGCCGTACAACAGCGGCGTCATACGTCATTTTGTAGCCGACGTACGCGGATTTGCTCACACTCCGCTTCCCATCCACCGAGATGCCCCCGGGCAAGATGACGCAGCCTCGGAGGCGCTCGAGCAGCAAGTACTTTATAACTTCATGCGCCGCCGTAGCGCCCCACGACTCATCCACCGTGTCCCCGCCTGAGCATGCCGTCTGCTGCTCGACGCCATCAGTGATCACCTGCTGGTCCTCCCTTTGACCATCGGCGTCCAGGTACACCCGCCCTACGTTGCCATCGCCATCCACCCTGACCTCGTGCTGATAGTTGAACATCTCGCCCATGTCCTCCGCCAGCAGGATGTCCCCCACCATCTCCCGGGCTACTTCAGGGGCAGCAGGCAACGCGGGAGCGCGCGTGGGCACGAGGGAGAACAACGAGAACTTGTCAGTCCCCCTGGGCAGCACGTCCTTGACGTCCGCGCCGTCGCCTCCGTTGGCGAGGTCATGCTCGAAGGCGATGGCGTCGATGGCCTCGAGCTCAAACCAACGTCGACCCTTGCCTGTGAGACGGCACTGGGGCTGGACCACGAAGGTGGCGCCGCCCCGCGGCAAATCCGTCTCGCTGCACAGATTCTTGAGCCTCTCCTTGAGCACGGTCGTTGATACTGACATGTACTCCTGTGTGGCACTGTCTTCAGGATATAGCCGCGTCGGGCCACACAGCTTGGTGAACCCCAAGCTCTTGTAGAGCTCATATGCGCGCTTTGTCCGTTCCCAGCGTTCGGGCGCTGGCTTGCCATCCTTGTCCAGCGCCTGACGATGAGCGGCGGTCTCATAGAGCCGGACATGGAGATGCACCTCGCTCACGTGTTGTGCCTCACATTGGATTAGTAGGTTATAGAATGCTGCCATGCCGAATCGGCCATGATCCCGAGTAAGGTGCGCTTCCGTCTTCAGTAGTTCCATGATAAACGCGACACGCTTCGGGTGGCTAGTGCCATCGGCGGTTACATCTGTTGGTGTTGCAAGGACAGACGGGCCGACCTTTGTGTTTTTCGGCGGCCCAATGCCTTTTTTCACTTCGACGCCCATGTAGCCGCTCAGATGCCACCGATCCTTCTTGTAGATTGCATCCACCTCGTCATTGCCGCCGCCGGTGTCTGCTCTCGCTGGCTGCTCTTCTGCTGGCTGCTGCCTCGCCCCAACATCCTGAACATTGGCCTCAGCTGCTGCTTGGCGTTCAGCTGTTGCTGCTGCTTCGGCCGTGGCTGCTGCTGCTTCGGCTGTGGCTGTTGCTGCTGCTGGCGCAGGCACGGGTGCCGGCGCATCGCACTCCATCGCATCAGCTCCCAAAATGCCCAAGCCCACTGCCTTCGGCATCGTGTGCTCATTTGTTGCTGCTGCTTCGGCTGTGGCTGTTGCTGCTGCTGGTGCGGATGCGGGCGCCGGCGCATTGCACCCCATCGCATCAACTCCCGAAATGCCCACGCCCACTGCTTCCGGCATCGTGGGCTCATCTGGTGCTTCCTCTCTGTTGGCAGGTATGGCGGTGGCAGCGATCAGTTTCGAGGACTTCCACCATTCGGCCGCGACCTTCGTCCACAGTCGGCCGCTGAGCCCGCGTTTGCGGGCCTCCACGACAGCGTCGATCCTCCGCTCCTTGCAGAAGCGTATGTACAGACGATCCGGTCGCCCAACCTCGAAAGTGTGATCGTTCTCGGCATCCTTGTGCGCTTGCGATGCCGCGCGCAGTAGCGCTGCCTCGATATCCTGAAGGCTCGCCCATGCCTTACCTCCGCCCATCAATGAGTACAGGATGGCTAGGACGCGACGTGCCTCGCCTATGATGTCGCGCCGCGAGGGATGCTTGATGAGGAACATGGAGCGGTACGCGTCGATCATAGCGAACGTGGAGTTGCTATCACGCTTCAATGTCAAACATTGACTCAAGTGATTGTCACTCCGTTCGGCCTTGGCGATTTCCTGCTTGATATGTTTTCGGGCGCCGTCATTCGACCACACCAAGGCATGGATGAAGGTGTTTGGATCCAAGCCCAGCTTTTTGCGTGGATCTTGGCCATGACCAATCGGGCTCAGTGCGTTCGCGACGCCCGTGCCCATCAGCCATGAGTGATCCTGAGTGCCAACCTCACGCGCGGCTTTGCCCATGTGCGGCAGCCATCTATTCCATCTGTCATTCCTAGTCGTCTTGCCTGCTGCCGTGATGGGCACGTGCATTGCACCCCCCGGCAGGTACGCCTCGATCTCTGATCCGGTCTCGTGGAGCTCATACTCCAGGAGACGGCTGAGGTCGCACAGAATGGTGTAGAGCTTGATGCCGCTGACCATCAGCCCAGTCGCACACGCCAGCGCCCCGGCATGATGATTGGGCTGGCCGGCCAGGGCCGCTTCGGATTCGTCGTCGATGGCGCGAGTTAGTCCGGCGGGATCGTTCGCGGGTGTCGCTGTGGCCGGATCGGAGCGTGGGGTGGCACACCGCCCATAAATCACTGAATGGCATTGAAGGTGGAGGAGTATAAGAATCATTCATCGTCACTTGTCTCTATTCTCTCTGTGTCTCGTCTTTGAATCATTCACTCATATACTCACTCTCAGTCTCACGACCGCACGCGGCGACCGGCGTGTGGGACTCACGTCATTATCACGTCACACAAGGAGCCGCTCGGCACTCTTCAATCTTCACTCACCTCCTGTCGTGCTGTTGGCTCTCTTGCGACGAAGCATCAACCCGAGCTCCTGGGATAGTTGAACCTGGCGCGCGAATTCAGCTTTGCTGTGCAAAGTTGCCTTGGTCTGCAGCTCGGCTGTCGCGGGTAGCTCCGTGATCAAGTCCGGGCGCAGGACCTGTTGAATGAAGCTCACGTTGACCAGGCTGCGGCTCGCCTTCATCGCCTGATGCCTATCCAAATCCTGCCGAATCATCCGCTCCGATGTGTTGCGAACGGCCATGCCGTTCTTTATCAGTAGGTTCATCACAAATGGATGAATACCAGACCGGAAACTCGGCATAGAGGCATCCGATGATTCTGCTCGATATTCAGGTGGAGCTGCTGACGCGGCTTGAATTTCTGTTTGAATGGCCTCATCGCTGCCTGTGGCGTGTTGTAGTGCTGGTACGCGCGTGTAAGAAGTTGCGGGGCTGGCCAAAGGGTTGGCCACTGGCCTAAGTGGCAAAGGCGACTCCGACAGCCCCCGCAGCATGGACATGGGCATTGGTGCAATGGCAATGGACGTTGCGCCACTTTGTTGCTGCGATGGAACAGCAGGGTCATGAGAGCTCAACAGCGACGGTTCATTCCATACAAATCTGGTCTTCTTACTTGGCGGCATCACGGCTGCTCGGAAGGGAGTAGGGAAATAGCGCGACGCTTCGCGCCTACTACGCTCGCGCGCGGTTCTTGTGGCGCTCGACACGGCGCGGTGTTACAAACGCCTCCCAGCTCAGGTCGCCGCTGTGCCATCCAGATCAAGCCGCCTGAGCGCATCCCGATCTCTTTGGCCGTCGCGAAGGGGCGACTATCCGCCTCCCAACCGTTTTTGCTACCGTGTGAGTGGAGCCAGTGCGCGCGCCCAGATCTCGATAAAATAGCCCACTCGTCGAGCCGCGCCGCTCATAGAAGATGTGTTCGTATGTTGCACCCGCTTCCTAAGAATGTATTT
>CALGTP010000370.1 GCA_937902105.1 uncultured Actinomycetes bacterium | reverse complement strand
AGCAGCTTTTGCGCTCGCTGGCACGCCTCCCAGGGGGGGCCACCCTGGGTGCACGGAAAAAAGGGGCTGGAACAAGCCTCTTACCCCCCCCCGGGGCATGTGACACCACTCCGGACTCCCCCGTTTCTTTTAGCGGGTATTCCCTCAGGATGCGTCACTAAAAGTTCGATGCGGCGCGCCAAACATGAAACATTCTTCCGGACTTAGCCATTTCATGTCTCCGTCGCGCGTCGGAGCGCCGCGACGAGCGTCTACCAGTAAGCGCGGTGGCGCGCAACCGCGAACCTCTTCACCGGCGGCGGTCGAGTCCATGGACGGACCCGAGGACGAGGAGGACCCGGAGGAGAATATGCCTCTTCTTAAGAGGTTTCGGATGGCCTCTCCGGATCCGACGGATTCGGATGATTCGGATGTCGAGACGCTTGCGTTAGTCGCGCCGAATGGGGTCTTGTCCGAGACCGAGGACGAGGAGGACCCGGACAACGAGGAGGACGACGAGGACGTGCCTCTTCTTGCACGGAGAAGATCCAAGAGATCCTGCGGCAGGAAGACCCTGCCGCCTTCCCCGCCCCCGAAACCCACGTGGACATGTGGGACCTGCACTTTCGAGAACGACAAGATGGAGGCCAACGTCTGTCTGCGAAGTGTGCCAGGCCGCGCGTAGCAACGCGGTCGCGGCACGGATGCGCGCGTGGAACGAGATGTCCCATCGGGAGAGCAGGCACGACCACCGCGCGGCGTGACGGAGAGTGTGAGTGTCGATTGACGCGTAACAACGCCGGTCGCAGCAGACGAGTTGTTCTTAGGCGTGTCGGGTTGTTGTAGGCGAGAAGTGATTGCGGGGCGGACTCACATGTGCCGTGCGGCAGTCTTGTAGTTACTCATCATTATTACTAAGAATGCCTTCATGACATCAACCACATTTTACCTCTTCTCTATGGCTGACCTAAGCTCGTAGTTCCTTGCAAAGATTGACCTACCCCGCGCGAGCTTCTTGATGTCCCCGCTGTTGATCGGATTGCTGCGCCCCCAATCGGAGCTCTTGAGGACGATGCGGTGCGTGACACCTGCCGGGAAGGGAAGTGCGCGCTGGTGCAGGACCTTCGGGTCTTCAGCGTGGAAGAATTTCTCCGCGTACTCCTTGGCTTCAAAAACCTGCGCATTGCGCATAATGTGCTCGCAGAAGTCAGCATGCGATTCAAGCAGGTTGTCCAAGTCGAAGATGACCTCATCGCCATCTTCGACATCCAACTTCTTCTGGAGCGTATTCATCTCGGCTTTCCGTACTTGGTCGAAAAAGGCTAACGGGTGGTAGGTACTTCTTTGTCGAAGAAGGCAACGCTCATCCTGCAGGTACTTCTTGACGTCCACGGCCGCGTAGAGCACGGCCGAGACTCGAGACGTCGATGTCTCGTTGCAGTTGATCGATATCACTTTGAGTGGCTTGTCCAGCTTGATGATGACGTCGAGCCACCGCTCATTGAAGTACTCGCGCATTGCCTCCGCGAGCTTCACGTCGGTGTCGAGAATAATGAGCTCGCCTCCAGTCTTCTGGACGTACGTCAAGGCGAAGTCATCGAAAAGATGGAAAGTGTCCTTAACACGATCGCGCATTGCCTCCAAATCACCATACGTCGGGAAGCGGTGGCAAACGCCCTTGAAGAGAATGTTGACCACACACGTCATAGGAGTTCACCCTTCAGCCGCGAGCAAGCACCCTCGCAAAACTTGTCCAGCATTACTTAAGTACTTAAGGTATTGACCTCCCCTCGTTGCGGACGTACCCGCCCGTACTGTGGCGCCGCTTGCGTAATACTAATACAGATTGGGTTGGTTTCTCCCGCGCGCTTCCTCGAGCCGCGCTTCGCGCGTCGTCCGTCGACTGCCGTGGGCAATGCGCGGGCGGCCGTGCAAAACGGACGGCAGCCCAGGCGAACGTGCTCGGCGTGAGAAGGAAAGGATGCGTAAGCGAGATTATCTCAAGCGCAGGGCGCTTGGCCAAAAGATGCTACGTGGCCGGCCAAAGAAACTCTCGGTTGCAGCCGAAAAAACCGATCTCGAACTCGATCAGGTTGCAGAGGTGCTGATACTAGATGGCAGCTCATGGGCGAAACGCTCCAAATCGCCACAGAGAGCCGCCCCCAAGCCGCTGACACCAGACGGCAATCCACTATCGCCCCTCCTCGCCCCAACTATAGCGAAGCCAGCTTTGCCGACGTTTACCGCGCCTACCGCGCCGGCGTTGCAGCCGCAGGTTGCAGACGAGGAGCGGTGCCTGATCTGCCTTCAGGGACAGATTGACACGGCTGCAGGGGTGCTGCTGCCCATGTACTCGCCGTGCTGCCCAAGTCGCATGCATAAAACGTGCCTCAGCACTTGGAGATCTTCCAGCTGGCTCGTGAGTGGGCAAATGATGGAAAATGTCCACAACTGCCCCAGTTGCATGTCGCATCTCGTGGGCACGCGCGACCTGCGGGAAACGGCCCCCACCAAAGCAGACATGCGCAAGTTCCACCGGGAGAGAGATGATGTGAAGAAGCAGCGGCTTGACTTTGGTAGATGCTAGAGGCCGCTTCATTTCGTCTGTTTGACGGTCCGTCCGGTGAACCGGTCGGGGTCGCAGCGAGGGGGCAGTGATTGCGGGGTGACACATGTGCCCATATTGTGCGGCAGTCTCAAAACTTTTACTGAACGCACGACAACCGACCGAGGAAGCTAGACCGAAGCTAGCCGCTGATACCTCGCCAGCGCTGCGAATGCGAGCGCCGTACCGAGCAGTTGCTGGATTCCTTCCAGAGCGCCGTACCGAGCGCCGGCGCGCTTCCGCATGGCTAGCCGCTGATGCCTCGCCAGCGCTGCGAATGATTACCCTCGGCGCCCTGCCGCCTTCCCGAGCGCCGTCCCGAGCAGTTGCTGGATTCCTTCCCGAGCCCGTACCGAGCACTGGCGCGCATGCGCCACCTCCCTGCCTATCATGATCAGAGACGTGAAGACAGCTGACCCATTCCCGAGCGGCGCAACGCGCGGGTGATCCATTCTCGAGCATCAGCCTGATGAGAAAGGCAATAAGCCGGATAAGGGAGGCAATCAGCCTCATCAGAGCTCATCAGAGCTCATCAGTGCTCATCAGTGGTCATCAGAGCTCATCAGTGGT
>CALGTP010000369.1 GCA_937902105.1 uncultured Actinomycetes bacterium | reverse complement strand
GGCACAAATCATCAAGGCCAGCACAAGGAATCGTGTCGCCCGCGAGTGCGGCAACTTTTCCATCGTGTTCGATGCGAAAGCCGATACTCGGATCAACGGGGCGATGATCGGTTGCGTGCGTTGACACCGAAACCTCACCGACTTTGAATGTTTCACCCGCACCGACTTCAACGACGTCAACGGTGAGCGGTCCATTGGCACGCAGGTCATCGTGGTGAGCGTGGCGGTAGCCCTGATCGAGCGTGAGCATCTGCAACATGGCGTCAACGACCTGGCGCGTACCAACTGGGCCAACAACTTTGAGTGGAATATTGACTGGCATCATCACCCAACGCGTTGTCACGAGATCGTTGAGGTCGGTGATGTGATCGCTATGTAGGTGAGTGATCAAGATGGTGCTGACCATGCCAGGCAAAACTCCAGCGCCGAGAAGACGCATGATGGCTGCGCGTCCGCAGTCGATCATGATGTTTTGGCCTGCCGCTTGCACTAAAGAACAAGGTCCAGCACGGTTGGCATCGGGGATCGGACTACCAGTTCCGAGAAGGGTGACTTTCATACGATCAGTATGGCACAAACTGTCAGTTGTGCTGACAGTTTGTTAGATGTCAGCCTCTTGCAAAGCTTGAAGCAAGGTATTCCATGATAAAACGGCGCACTTGATGCGCACCGGAAACTTGACGACGCCTTGCAGTGCTTCCAGGTCGCCCAGTTTGACCTCAACCAATGGACCATCTTCGGGGTCTTCGGCAATCGACATCATGACTTTGAAGCGATGAACTAGCGCCTGCACTTCTGCGAGAGATTTACCCTTGACTGCCTGACTCATCATTGAAGCCGAACTCTGCGAAATACTGCACCCTTGCCCAGAGACTTTGATGTCAGTCAGAACTCCGTTTTCAACTTGAGCATAAATCGTTATTTCGTCTCCACACAAAGGATTATGGCCTTCTGCCATATGCGCGGGTGGCGTTTCTAGTTCACCCCGATTACGTGGGGTGCGATAGTGATCAAGAATAATTTCACGGTACAAATCTTCTAAGCCGGGCATGTCATTTCCTCTCGTGGCTACAGACCAAAGATATCGCTAGCACTGTCAAGAGCGTCGGCAAGAGCGTCGGCATCTGACTCATCGTTATACAAATAAAAGCTCGCACGAGCTGTCGCATTTGCTCCGAGGAGCTTCATCAGGGGCTTGGCGCAGTGGTGACCGGCCCTGATACACACATTCTTTTGGTCTAGAACTTGGCTCAGATCATGTGGGTGGATACCCCGAAAGGCAAAACTGAGAACCGCCCCACGCACTGCAATATCGCGCGGGCCATGGATGCAAATATCGGTACCGTAGCGATCGTCAAGAGTGCGTAACGCGTAGTCCGTGAGATTCATTTCGTGCTGGCGAACATTTGCCATTCCAATTTTGCTGAGATAGTCAACTGCTGCCCCAAGACCAATGACTTCAATGATCGCTGGAGTACCAGCCTCAAACTTTGATGGAAGATCGGCGCAAGTAAAACCGTCGAGTCTGACATCACCGATCATGTTGCCACCACCCAAAAATGGTGGCATGGCGTGTAATAGTTCACGTCGACCCCACAATACGCCGACTCCCGATGGACCAATCATCTTGTGGCTGCTGAACCAGGCAAAGTCGGCGCCCCACGCTTGGACATCGGTGACATTGTGTGGGACATATTGACATGCGTCCACGATGGCTAATGCTCCAGCAGCATGCGCTGCTTGGCAGAGTTGCGCGACAGGTGTGAGAGTGCCGAGCACATTACTCATCGCAGTGAAGGAAAGTACTTTTGCGCCACTGAGCAATGATGACAAATTAGTGAGATCAAGTTGACCATCGATAGTCAGTGGAATCCAGCGAATTTCCAAGTTGCGTTCTGCGGCCAGCATTTGCCAGGGAACAATGTTGGCGTGATGTTCCATATGAGTAAGTACGACGATGTCACCAGTATGTAGATTTTCTCGACCCCAAGTTTGGGCAATTAAATTGAGCGCCTCCGTGGCGTTCTTGGTGAAAATGATTTCTTCCACGTGAGGTGCGTTGATGAACTTCTGAATCTTGGCGCGGGTGGCTTCAAAAAGGTCAGTGGCCTCGGCCGCTAATCGATAAGCGCTGCGGTTGATCGGGGAGTAGCCATTGCGCATGAATTCGGCCATTGCATCAATGACTGCGTGAGGTTTTTGCGACGTATTGGCTGAGTCGAGGTACACCAATCGCTGATCATTAATGGTGCGTTGAAGTACTGGAAAGTCGGCCTTAACGGCTGCCCAATCGACCAAGTTCGTGTTCACGGGCGGAATGACTCGTATCCGGAAACCTCAAGTTTCTCGGCGATTTCCATTCCACCGCTAACAACAATGCGACCATCAACCATGACATGTACATAATCGGGGGCAAGTTCATCGAGGAGACGTTGATAGTGAGTGATCAAGACGACACCCATGGTCGGTCGGTCTGCGCGGACAGCGCGAATTCCTTTGGCGACAATGCGCAGGGCATCGATATCCAAACCAGAATCTGTTTCATCAAGAACTGCTACATCAGGTTCGAGAATTGCCATTTGCATAATTTCGTTGCGCTTCTTTTCTCCACCAGAGAAGCCCTCATTGAGGTAGCGGTCCACAAAGGACGAATCCATGCCGAGGCGTTTCATCCAATCCATTGTCGCCAAGCGAAGTTCAAGAATGGATAAGTCAATTCCTTTACGAGCGCTGAGAGCTTGCCGCAAAAACTGGATAACGGAGACACCAGCGATTTCTTGGGGATATTGGAAGCCAAGGAACAGACCGGCCTTGGCGCGCACGTCGGTCGGCCAATCGGTAATTTCATCGCCATGGAGGAATATCTGACCACTGGTGACTTCGTATTCAGGTGATGCCAGCAGGCAACTTGCGAGCGTACTTTTGCCGCAACCGTTGGGACCCATGATGGCGTGCACTTCGCCGGCATTGACGGTGATATTCAGACCCTTCAAGATGTCGGAGGGGACCACGGTGTCAAGATCATCGGTGGCTGGGCGGGCATGTAGGTCGACGACCTGAAACAGGGGACTGCTCATGACACAAAGTCTAGAGCCCACGACCTATTTCTCCTATCGCCGTAGTGCAAATTATTTAGGCCCAGTGACAAGTGCCCGCCAGATCTTTGGGTAGGAGGAATATTCGTAGCCAGGATTGATATATCCGGAATCAATCAGCATGCGATGGAAGCGCGGTAAATGACGAAATGGGACTCCGGCATCGACATGATGAGCCAGATGCCATCCGATGTGGAATGGGACTAAGAAAAACCGTCCAAGCCAGTTTTGGGTCACCGAATGTGTCGTTATTCGGCGATCATCCGAGGCCATGAGTCCACCATGCTCGGCGATTGAGCGCAGGCGATTGATGACGCGCCAAACGGTGAGATAGGGCAAGAGCCAGAACAAGGGGTACGCCCACCAATATCCACTGATTATTGACGCAGCGATCAACAGCGCTTGCACCACAAGAATCTTTATCAGCGTCTGACGAACGACAACGACTTCACTATGAATGCCACGTAATTGTTCGCGCAACAAACGCAATCCGGTACGACCACTGGCATCGCGGGCTAACTTACGGCGAAAACTTGCGCGTGAGATGGGGTAGTTGGCATACAAAGCAAAGTCCGGTTCGTTGGGGCCAAACTCTTGGCGGTGATGCGCCATGTGGACGCGACGGTAGGCATCCGTGTTGGTGAAGACCGGATAACCGATCAACCAGCGACCACAAAAATCATTCAGTCGCCGATCACGAAACAACAGTCGATGCGCTGCCTCATGCATCAGTGAGGCGAATTGAGCATGAGCGCGGCCCATCAAAATAAACACAGGTAGCCAAGTCCATGCACCGAAGTGCAAGGCGATGTAGAGCAAGGCAAAGGTTTGGCCGTAGGTGAAAAACACTGATAAACCATTGCGAAATGAGGGGATTTTTCGTAACGCTTGACGCGTGCTCGTTGTAGGTCGACCATCTTGATCAACGAACTCTGTTTCTTTGCCAGGTTGAGCGAGATGAGCCTCGACAACCATTCCTCCAAAGTGTTGGCTACCAGCCACGCTGAATCCACTCCTGCAGATGAGGCCGTTCGGCGCCGATAGTTGTGTCTAATCCATGTCCAGGCAACACGATCGTGTCTTGCGGATAAACCAATAGAAGGTTGTCGATGGAGTTGATGATCGTTTCGAATGATCCACCGTTGAGTTTGGTATTGCCTGGCCCACCAGGAAATAAAGTATCGCCCGTGAACAAGAGCGGAGTGTTCTCCACGCGAAATGAAATCGAACCTGGCGTGTGTCCAGGATTGTGAATTGCATGTAGGCGCAAGAGTCCGACTTCAATGACATCGTCGTGACCTAAAAACGCGTCGTAGCCCATGTCACCGAGCATCGGGGCGTCAAGTTCGGTGACGGCCACGTGATAGCCAGCCTCCCGCATCGCAGGTATGGCTTGAATATGGTCAAAGTGTCCATGAGTTTCAAGGACTCGCCGCACGCCAAGTCGTTGGCAGAGTTGCAATAACTTCTCATGTTCATTAGCGGCATCTATTAACACCGCGTCACCAGTTTCTCGGCAACGAATAACGAACACATTGTTGTCGTAGGGACCGACGACCAATTTGTGTACTTCGACAGCCGAATCTGACCAGTGCAAGGTTGTGTCCAGTCCAGCGTTGGTCATAGTCACAGTCTCGCATGACACAGCCCTGCGGGTGATGGTGAACTGAAAAGACTGCTGTCTTCGCTTTAGAGTGTTGTTCGTGTCACTGCCTCCAGATCGTTTTGACTTCAGTGATCTTGCGACTCCAAGTCAGCCCAAAGCATCGGGTGGTGAACCGCCGTCAACAGCGCAGGAAGGCGGTATTGAGGCTGAGGAACTTATCAGTGGTCCGACTGGGGCTGTTTTGGCAGCCTTGGTTGCTCCAGGGGCGGGGTCGTTCTTTCGTCGTCGCGGACTTTCGTGGAGTTTGCTTCTCCTCGGATTTGTGATTCCGCTGGCGGCCATTGCCGTTGCCGTCATTCGTCGCCAGAACATCACCAGTTTGGTTTTGGATACCACAATTTTATTATCCGTGCAGATCATCGCTGTTCTTTTTGTAGTGACCCGAGTAATTGCCGTGGTTGAAGTGATCCGTTCTCGAAACGAGGGATCGCCACGCCGGTTGGCTTCTTGGGTCGCTTGTCTGGGCGTGATTGTGCTTGCCCTGCCAGCGGTGTGGTCGGTGGTGCGAAGCCAAGATTTAGTGGACGCGATCGATCAAGTTTTTGTTTCCTCTGGTAGCACGGATCCTCTGTCAATGACGCAGGGCGATGATGGTTTTGAAACCATCTTGCTACTCGGCGGCGATGAAGGTCCGGGACGTTGGGGGTTACGCACGGACTCAATGATCTTGGTCACCATTCATGAAGAGTCTGGGCGAATGGCGATGATTTCGGTGCCGCGCAATTTGTCCAAACTTCAGTTCCCTCCAGGGAGCGCAATGGCCCAAGAATTTCCAGATGGTTTTACAAATTTGACGAATGCGATCTACCCCTATGTTTTTACTCATCCTGAAATCGCTGCAAGTTACGCGCAGGGCAATCTGCAACCTGAGGCAGTGGCTTTGGCTTCGGGACTGAGTTATTCAATGAATATGACGATTGACGACTATGTGTTGATCAATATGCAAGGTTTTGCTGCACTTGTTGATGCTTTGGGTGGGGTAACAATAACTCTCCCCAAAGAGATTCCGCTACCGCGAGCGCTGCCAGGTTCAAAGACGCCGAATGCCCGCTCGATTGGGCCTGGTGTTGTCACCATGGATGGAACAACGGCGATCGCTTTTGCCCGCACCCGTAAGGCTGATAGCGATTACAGCCGCATGGGAAGACAGCGCGAGATTCTTGCGGCTCTCGCAGCCCAGGCTTCGGGCACTGATCTCTTGTCTAAGTTCCCACGTTTGACTGAAATCATTAGTTGGACTGTGAGAACATCGCTGTCAACCGATGAGTTCGGCGGACTCGTCGACCGAGTGCGACGCGGCGCAGCGATCAATGAATCAGTGGGGTTAGTACCTCCACTGGTGAATACGGGCAATCCGAATTACGCCGATGTTGCAATGATTATTGACGCACTACAAAACGCGCTGCGTGACAATGTCGACTTTCCTAATGCCTGACTTGTTGGGCGCGAAAACATGCCACATTTGGCACTTTGCACGCCCAACTCACGAACTGATGACGTCGTAACCCATTGACAACGCAACGGGAATTTGAGCGGGATCAAATGTGACAAATTGCAGCGGTCGCGGCAATCGATCAGCGGCCGCCAAATGAATCGCGTCATTAATGTGCACGGGTTGTTCTCGGGCGATCATTGCGGCACGGTCAAGACACATCTGGTCAACTGGAACAATGTGAATGCGATCCCACAATAAGCGCACAGCATCTTCAACGTCGTCTTGCAGAATTTTTTCATCACTGAGGCGCGGGACTAGTGCGAGCGCCTCAGTGATTGCCAAAGCGGATGCACACCAATCGGCCTCGCTTTCTAAAATATCCAAAACAACTTGGCGGCCACGACCTTCAATCGCCACGCTCAAGAGCGCTGATGAATCGAGAAAAACTGTCATCGGATATCGCGCAGTAGTTTGTCAATCCGACTTCCGCTCCACACCGAGACAGCTGCTGTCGGCCGATAATCGCCGGTACGTCGTGGGGCGATGACTAATCCTCGGGCGATCAAGTCGCTGAGTCGGGCCTGTCCCTCTGGGGCGCCCAACGGACCAAGTTGGGCAATGGGCCGTCCACCAATGGAGATCACGATGTGCTCGCCGGCTCCGGCTCGTCGAACGCCTGCTGCGACATCGGCTCGGAGCTGACGGATACCGATTGGGGGTCGTGCTTGAGACATAGCAACACTCTAACGGTTTTGTGTACACAACGGTACACACCACGATTTGAGCAGTCACTTGCGCTTCGGACATACTTTGCTCTATGAACTTTGCATTCTCAGAAGAACAAGAAGAACTCCGTAAAACAGTCCGTGCTTTCCTCGACGCCAAGAGCAGCGAAGCCTCAGTGCGCGAACAGATGGACACCGAGGCCGGTTTCGACCAGGCCGTGTGGTCACAGATGGGCGAGCAAATGGGACTCCAGGGTCTGCACATTCCTGAGGCCTACGGCGGCTCGGGCTATGGCTACGTTGAACTCGGCGTGGTGCTTGAAGAAATGGGCCGTTCGTTGTTGTGCGCCCCGTACTTCGCCACTGTTGTCCTTGCTGCCAACACTCTCATTCACTCGGGTGATGAGGCTGCGAAGAAGAAGTACCTCCCTGGTATCGCCGCTGGCGAGACCATCGCGACCCTTGCCTACACCGAGCCCTCAGGCAAGTGGGACGAGAGCGGCATCACGATGCAGGCATCGGGAAGTGGATCGTCGTTCACTCTGAACGGCACCAAGATGTTTGTTCTCGACGGACACACCGCGAATCTCATCATTGTGGCTGCCAAGACCAGCAAGGGAACTAGTTTGTTTGCCGTTGATGGCAACGCTGCCGGTTTGACACGTACTGCTTTGTCAACGATGGATCAGACTCGCAAACAAGCCAAGCTTGAGTTCAGCAATACTCCGGCGACGCTCATCGGCACCGAAGGCGCTGGCTGGACTGTTCTGTCAACTGTGCTTGATCTTGCTGCTGTTGGTCTTGCTGCTGAGCAAGTCGGTGGAGCACAAAAGGTTCTCGACATGGCCGTTGAATATGCCAAGGTGCGCGTGCAGTTCGGACGTCCGATTGGTTCGTTCCAGGCCATTAAGCACAAGTGTGCAGACATGTTGCTCGAGGTTGAATCGGCCAAGTCGGCTGCCTACTACGGCATGTGGTGCGCCAGCGAAATGAACGACGAACTCGCATCGGTTGCTTCACTCGCCAAGGCTTACTGCTCAGAGGCATACTTCCACGCAACCGCCGAAAACATCCAGATTCATGGTGGTATTGGTTTCACCTGGGAACACCCAGCACACCTCTACTTCAAGCGTGCGAAGTCATCCGAATTGTTGTTCGGTGACCCGACGTACCACCGCGAGTTACTCGCACAGCGCATCGGTATCTGAACTAGTTCATCTTAATCTTGTGGTTCTGGGTCGTTGTACGGACACCAGGTGTCCGTACAACGACCCAGAACCACAAGTAGATGAGGGTTAGCGTGACATTGTGATTTGGTTGTTCATCCTCCTAGCTGCTGCCAGCGTATTTCTCATTGCGGCGTTGACGATCGGCCGAGAGGCTCGCCGGCTTGACGCAATGGCCCCGCGAGCGGTCTATCAACTTGAACAAGCTGCCGATTTTGTGGCGCAGTCTTTGTCGGAGTCGACCCAAGCACGGGTGACGATGGAAGAACTCGAACAACTACTGGTGTTGCACATGAACTGGCTTCACGCCAAAGGTCTACTGCCTGACAAAGCAGTGGACCATCGTCAGAATCAAGAAACTGCCATTGTGGTCAGCGATGACTCACTTATCGGATTTCTTTTAGGCAAAGTCGAAGAATTGGGAATTGACCTTGTTGATGATGTGGACATCGTCGGTATTACTCAGGCGCATTTGGCGTACTTTGACGCCATTGGCGCGATTGGGCCACTGGCAAGCGAGACAGATACTTAAAGTTCTATTTGACGACAGTTCGCGGTAGCGCTCCGCTGATGAAGTGGCGCAGATACTCGCGAAGGCCGGTGTAGTCCTGCTTTTTACGAGCCTCAAGCAAGATGGAAAAAATGTGTGCGAGCAACGGATCTTTCGGATCAATTTTTCCTGTTCGCTTCACGATTGATTCGGGCGGCTCAGTAGTTATGGCGATGGCATTGTTTACCGTGTGATCGTAGCCCTTCCAAAGATCGCGGTTATCAGGATCGGCGCAGAGGATCATCAGGCTTCCAGTTGGTGATGTGTCAATCGGCAGAAGAATCAGATCAGGCCGGCCATAAGCCAAAATTTCAATCAGTTTCCAGACATCCCCTGTCCAAAACCGTGACTCGCGGATGCGTGCTCCTTGCACTGGATGAGCGGGATAGATGTCATCAACAATGATGACAGAGCCAGCATGTGAATATTTCTCAATATTCATGAAGTCTTTCAACGCGAATTCAATTTGGTGCATTCCATCGATGTAGGCGAGGTCAATGGGTGCAAGTTGTGACGCGGCATCCGTGAGATGAAAGAAATCGTCGCTAGTTGTCAAACTCACGCGATGGTGCTCGGCGAGCGGCTTTTTCAACTGTGGAGCAGGGTCAATTCCTAGCGCGGGACAGGCCGCTAATCGCAGACTTGCGCCATATTCAACGCCAATCTCAACATAGAAATCTGGCTTCAGTTGCTGGTGCATACGAACGAGAAAGTCGTAGCAATCTTCAGTTCCTGCACCATGTTCAACTTCGTCGGGCACATTCGGTGGAAAGGTGTTTTGCACTTTGGTCGCCAAGCGTAAAGACAAATCAGGAGCCATAGTGAGCAGGCTTGGGTTCGCCACTTCTTTGCGAAACACCCCGACAGCGTCATGCATCGGACCATATGGATTGATCCAAGACTCGATAAGGGTGACTCCAGCATGTTTCGCCAGCGAGGCCATGGCATCCGGCATAAAGCGGTATGAATCAATTGGGTAACGATGTACGGGTCCCGCCGATGGGACGAGGACGATCACAACGCCAGCGGGAGATACCACTCGGCAAATTTCGCTGAAGGTTCGCCAGAAAAAATCAGCGTGCTCAAAGGTGTTGCCACAGACGACAATATCGAAACAGGAGTCAGGAAAAGGCAAGACATATGGATCGTCAAGCACGATGTCAACACCTTCTCCAGGCTCAAGATCAACGCCCGTGTAGTGACATTCAAGGAGATCTAAAACTTGGCGATACCCGCCGTTGAAGTCGGCAGATCCAACCTCTAAGACTTTCAAGTCTGCTCGCGAGCCCAAGGCTGGGTCGGGAAGAACGTGCTTCTGCAAAGCGAATCGTAAACTGTCAATAGAAGAGGGGTGCATGAGTGCTCCATCTGGGTACTGG
>CALGTP010000368.1 GCA_937902105.1 uncultured Actinomycetes bacterium | reverse complement strand
TCTATGGTTTTGACCTTGCTCAAGGATCACCGTCCAGACGGAATCATTGTTGCCTTTGACCGACCTGAGCCAACATTTCGACACATCGCTGAGCCCACTTATAAGGCGCAACGCGAGGCCTCGCCCGATATTTTGCGGCAGCAAATGGGGATCGTCAAAGAACTCCTCACAGCAATGGGAATCGCCATCACCGAACTCGTTGGCTTTGAAGCAGATGATGTGATTGCAACGGTGGCTGATCAAGCCGTTGATGTTGGTTTTCGGGTGATCATTGTGACGGGCGATCGTGATAGTTATCAGTTAGTACGTGACCCTCACGTACGCGTGTTGTACAACAAGCGTGGGGTTTCAGATTACGCGCTATACGACGAAGCAGGGATTCTTGAGCGAACTGGTGTGACCCCTGCTCAATATGTCGCCTACGCAGCATTGCGCGGTGATCCCAGCGACAATCTTCCAGGCGTGCCAGGGGTGGGCGAAAAAACTGCGGCAAAGTTGATCGCCACATATGGCGGCTTGGACGGAATTTTCGCTCACGCGGATGCCCAGACACCAAAACTTAGAGCCTCGCTGATTGAGAACGAAGAATTGGCGCGGAAAAATGAGGGACTGATGTCCCTGCGCCATGACGCACCGATTGAGGTGGACTTGACCGCCTTGGCAGTCACTCCTAATCAAGCAGAGGTTCAGCGATTATTTGATTTCTTAGAATTTAAATCAATGGCGGCACGTTTTCGTGAGGTGCAAAAGTTGCTCGGTCATTCTGCGCCGGACACAGTCACTGAATTTTCTTCGCAGCCTGAAGATGTGCATTATTTACTTGCCGCAGTCACGGTTGCTGTTGATGTCAGCGCGGTCCTTGAAGTTCTTGGGGAGGATCGCATCGTCGACATAGCCGCCCAATGGGCAGGTGACGCGGGTCGTTCCGAGTTGCTAGGAATTTCCTTAAGCCGTCACATTGAGCAGTCCTCAACGATGTGGATACCCGTTGCTCTTTTGCTTGATGCACGCATCTCTGCGGCCCTAACTCACTGCAAATTTAGGGCTCACGACACTAAAGCCATGCTGCGCTCTTTGCTTGCTCTCGGTATTGACATGCAAGGTCTGGAGTTCGATACGGCAATCGCCGCATATCTCATTGATCCTGCGCAAAGTCGTTATTCCCTAGTTGATTTAGTTGAGCGTTATTCCTCAGCGCGATTCCCCGAAGATGACCCAGCAACTACTGGGCAACTTGACCTTGGAGGCACTGCGATTGACGAATCGCAACGCGCCGGTCGTGATTGTTTAGCGATTGCGCAAGTGGCTCAAGCTCTCACAGCGGCTTTACAAACGCACGGCATGCTGACTCTTTATCAAGAGATGGAGAACCCCTTAGTGAGGGTCTTGGCGCGTATGGAGCATTTGGGCATTGCTGTTGATGAAGGGCAACTCAAAGCCATTGCAACTCGTTTGACGGCTGAAGTCAGCGATTTGTCTCTCGCCTTGCAGGCCGTGGTCGGTCATCCGTTCAACACCAATTCGCCGGCTCAACTCGGCAAGATTTTATTTGAGGAACGAGGTCTGATTCCTCCGAGAAAAACCAAGACTGGTTATTCAACCGATGTGGCAACTTTGGAAAAATTGCGCGACTCGTGGCCCGAATTTATTGATCCTTTGATGCGTTATCGCGAAGTAGAGAAACTTCGTGGTACGTATGGTGAGGGCTTGCTATCTGAAGTTGCTACTGATGGAAGGATTCACGCAACTTTTAATCAGACGGTGACTCGTACTGGACGCTTGTCAAGCGACCAACCGAATTTGCACAATATTCCTGTGCGTACTGAGGAGGGCCGGATCTTTAGAACGGCATTTGTACCCTCCGCGGGATGTCGATTGATGGTGGCTGACTACAACCAAATTGAATTGCGTTGTATCGCCCACTTAGCTCAAGATCCAGGGTTGATCGCCGCATTTACTAGTGGCCAAGATGTTCATAGTGCGACCGCGGCTCGTGTTTTTGGAGTCGAAGAGTCGGCGGTGACACATGAACAGCGCTCTAAAGCGAAGATGGTTTCGTACGGACTCGCTTACGGCATGGAAGCTTTCGGGCTCGGTCAGCGCCTTGGTATTCGTACTGATGAGGCAGCAACTATTTTGGATGCTTACTTCGCTGCATTCCCAAATGTTCAGTCCTATATGGATCACACGGTGGCGCAAGCCAAGAGTCGTGGATATACAGAGACACTTTTTGGGCGGAGACGGCGCATTCCCGAACTTGACAGTTCTAATTTCCGCATCCGGCAAGCTGGAGAACGTCAAGCGATGAACGCCGCGATTCAAGGATTAGCAGCGGATATTTTCAAAATCGCTTTGATTCGTATTGACCAAGCTCTGAGTGACTCTGCCTTGGCAAGTCGTCTTGTGCTGCAGGTGCACGACGAAGTTCTCGTGGAGTCCCCGTTGAACGAGGTTGAAGTTGTTGACGCTTTGGTCTTGCAGATTATGGAGCAGGCCACGAAACTTGATGTGCCACTGGCGGTCAATTCGGCATGGGGATCCACCTGGGCAGAGGCAAAGTCGTAGGGACTGTGAGCGACCACTGGTTTGAACCTGTTGCCCAACATATGGGTCGGGCATACCTGCGCTATTCATTTGCACAGGGCACGGTTCAAGAGATCGATTTCTTGATAGATGCCTTGTGCTTGACGCAAGGCCAAAGAGTTCTGGACGTGGGATGCGGTCCAGGTCGCCATAGTCACGAATTGGCGAGGCGCGGAATCCTTGTTCACGGCATTGATATCAGTCAGGAATTCATCGAAATCGCCCAGCAAGATGCCCCACTCGGTGCCACCTTTGAGCGTTTGGATGCCAGAGATCTTCTGGAGTCAACGCATTTAGGGGACTTTGATGCAGTGATTTGCCTCTGTCAGGGCGCCTTTGGGCTGATGACCGCCAATGGAGATGATGAGTTAGTGGTGGCCGGAATGGCCCACTCTCTGAAAATTGGGGGGCGCGCCGCAATCAGTGCTTTCAACGCATATTTTTCCGTCAAATATCATGAAGAGGCGGTCTTTGATGCTTCATCAGGGGTCTCTCATGAGGTCACTAAGGTTCGAAACCTCGTTGGCGAGGAGATCCAAGTGGACCTCTGGACTGGGTGTTACACACCACGTGAACTGCGATTGTTGATGACCAAGCACTGCTTAAACGTAGATTCCGTGTTTTCTGTGGAGCCTGGTGCCTACGGGCAAAATCTTCCCTCAGTTGAATCTGCCGAGTTTTTGGTTCTCGCCACGCGCTGTTGATCTCAGCGCAGGGGCAGGGAATCGCAGCATTCATGAGGGAATCACCTGTTCAGGCTGGTAAGTTTGCAGGGTTCTGCCCTCGGGAGAACATGTCCCTGTCCCTTAACCTCACAGTTCATCTGAAAGCGAATATCCCTTGTCCGACACTCTGACCCCCGACTCGTCCACCTTCTCAGCAATGGGAACTACAGACGCAGACGGCAATTATGTTCCCCGCCAAATTACTGAAAACGATTTAGTTGGCACATTCGCTGACGCCATTGAAGGCACGATGGTAGAAGTCCTAGACGGTCAAGTCGTCTTTGGAATCGTCGTCAAGATTGACAAGGATGAAGTACTCCTTGACATTGGTTACAAGAGTGAAGGTGTTATTCCATCGCGTGAGTTAAGCATTCGCAACGATGTTGATCCCGGCGAAATCGTCAAATTGGGTGAGCGTGTGGAAGCTCTCGTTCTCACCAAAGAGGACAAAGAAGGTCGTTTGATTCTTTCCAAGAAGCGTGCGCAATACGAGCGTGCATGGGGAGATGTTGAGAAGAAGAAAGAAACCAACGAAATGGTTGAAGGTCTCGTTATTGAGGTCGTCAAGGGTGGACTCATCGTGGACATTGGTCTGCGCGGATTCTTGCCAGCCTCGTTGGTTGAATTGCGTCGAGTCCGTGACCTATTGCCTTATGTCGGCAAGGTTCTTCAGACGAAAATCATTGAACTTGATAAGAATCGCAACAATGTGGTTCTTTCTCGTCGGGCGTACTTAGAAGAAACTCAAAAAGAAGCCCGCGATGGCTTCCTGGTCAATCTTAAAGTTGGAGATGTGCGCGAGGGCGTTATCTCCAGCGTTGTGGCATTCGGTGCATTCGTGGATCTAGGCGGCATGGATGGACTCATTCACGTCAGCGAATTGTCGTGGAATCATGTCGATCACCCAGGTTCAGAAGTCGCTATTGGCGACAAGGTGACCGTCAAGGTACTTGAGATTGACAACGAGCGCGAGCGCATCAGTTTGTCCCGTAAGCAGACTCAGAAAGATCCGTGGGAAGTATTTGCCTCTGGACACGAAGTCGGACAACTCGTTTACGGTCGAGTGACAAAGTTGGTTCCTTTCGGTGGTTTCGTTCAAGTCGGTGAGGGCATTGAAGGGCTAGTACACATTTCTGAAATGAGTACTCAGCATGTTGAAGCTCCAGAACAAGTTGTCACGCCTGGTGAAGAACTGTGGGTCAAGATCATTGATCTTGACCTCGCTCGCCGCCGCATCAGCCTGAGTATTAAGCAGGCCGCTGAGGGTGGAGAACT
>CALGTP010000367.1 GCA_937902105.1 uncultured Actinomycetes bacterium | reverse complement strand
AGCAACCAAGCAGCTACATATGGACATAGTGTCCAACCAACATTAGACCAACCATGGTGTAGTGGCGAAGTGGACCTGATGTTCGTGAGGGGCAATTTAAAAACCCTTAATACCCCGCACGAAATCCGTGCCTTCGTTGAGCAGTGGCAAGATGATGAGAGCAGTAATTCGAGTGGCCCACCACCACTAGTGAGCGATGAACACGACACTGACAGCGATCACGACGAGGAGGATGAACTACCTGCACTTTACAGTAGTAGTGAAAGTGAAGAAGACCCGATAACCTGCGGAGAGAGAAAGACTTCCAGGGTAATCAAGTACATCGACGACAGCATGAAGGAGTTCGGTACGACCATCACGCCCACCAAACCAGACACTGCAGGAAGTGGCGAGACGGTAAGGTCGGGACTATCCGATGGGACATCCACACCAGTCCGAACAATATGCGAGATCAATATGAATTACCCATTTGTGGATCCGTCGACTCTTTTTGCCCCGGCAAACCATACTTACTACTATCAAGATCCAGAGCGAGACAACAAGCTAGTTGACGTATTCAGATCGCTCCAGTGCTATAACGATATACTGGCAAGGCAGCCAATAGTGATAGCAAGAGGAGTGGTGATAGACACTAACGAGGCGAGAGATATTAAACAACCAGAAGCCGATTACCTAATACAGATGAGCGGAGGAAAGATACTCAACTGCTACCGAAACGCGATGCAGTCGCCACCACAGTGTCTCATGTCTATGAGCAACGACGCCGATGGACTGATCCGGTGCGACACAATCCCGCCGATTATCCTAACATCAGACCATAATAACGCTCACGCAGCGATAGTTGACTTCGAGGGAGAGCAGTGTGTGATATTATATGCCACCAGAGCTATCCCCAGATACACAGACATCATGTGGAGCTATGCTAGAGCTGAAGCATCGCAACCGTCAACACCCTACATAGCAACATGCACCACCAAGGGCCTCGAGACATTCCGAGATACAGTGGATCGTTTAGAGTCAAGGTATGGCGGCTATCACGTGGAAGACGCAATCATTACCACCCCAGAGAGACGAGCTCGAGTATATGGAACCAAGCATGCAGCGGAAGATTCGTACGATAGTACCGACCCATTCATTGATGATGCAGAAGCAGACAACATAGTGCTCGCGACAGCCGATGCGAACAGCAGCCCTTTCGATGACGACCTCCTAGTCCTAGACTGCGCATCGGGACTCAACTTGTGCAAGAGCAGAAAACACGCAAGTAATATCCAAAGCTGCCGCCCAGGAACAGTGTCAGGAATCACTGGAGACGGACCAAACAGCACTTACCACCAATCGTGCAACTTGCTGTCGGAGGAACTGGGCCGAGTGCCTCTTCTCCCGACGGCCGCGGCCAACATAATATCATTAGCGACCGCGAAGGACCGAGGTTTTAGTGTTGACTACAAAAATGATAAGGACGAATTTACCCTAATGTCCCCTGAGGGGTGGGTGTACACCTTCGGCAGGATGTCTTTGCTAGGGGACGGGGACAAGAGGTCCAAATTCTATGTGCTAGACCTCAACACACACCTTCCACCCAACCGTGAGCACACACTCCTAAGTAGGGGTGAGGCAGGCATACCAACAGTGTCTGGCAACAAAGCTAAGTACACAGTTCGCGAGAACAAAGGAGCAGTCAAGGCAAGACAGTACATGGCGACCATGGGGTACCCACCAATGACAGTGGCACTTCAGCAAGCTAAGTCCATGTCTAACTGCCCAGTCACAGACGGTGACATACGACGAGCGTTCGATATCTATGGACCAAGCCTGGCGGCCATTCGAGGGTCAACCAAACAGACTAAGACTGCGGCAGCGGAAATCGAAGTTGGTACTAGCACCGTGCAGCAAGAGCAGAGTGGCGAAGTGGATCTGATGTTCGTGAGGGGCAACGTATTCATTATATGCATCCTATCACCACTAGAATTCTCCATAGTAGTACCAATCAAGGACAAGACAGCCATTGAAATCTACAAGGCACTGGAATCCATGGTGGCCGCAGCTAAGGCTAAAGATTCATCATAAAATGGATCCGATCCGACAACGAACCCGCGCTCACCAAGGCTGAGGTAGTAGAGATGCTACAAAGCAAGGGCATATCAGTGGACAAAGTAGCCCCGGGACAGCATGCATCGAAGGCAGAACGAAGGATACAGTTTATTAAGCAGAAGCTGCGAACAATAAAGGCAGGATTACCATATAACATGTCGATGGAGATGTCCAAGCACGCAGTACTGGCAGCGAACAGGTTTACGAACATGCAGCAAGCCAGCTCATCCACCTCGACACTTAGCCCGAGAGAGAAGTTCCTAGGAAGGTCCTTCGACTACAAGAAGGACGGAGGTATCCAGTTCGGAACCTACGTCCAGGCAACAGTAGTAACCACGGATAACAGCGACAGCAAGAGGACGGAGTCATGCATCGCCCTATACCCCAAGGAAGCGAACACCGCGACGATGTATGTTCTGAAGATCAAGGGACAGAAGGTAGTAGCGAGATCGAACCTAATAGTCATGCCACTTCCAGACGCGCTGTTGAGTATGATGGATGCTGACGCTGAATATGACGGGCTTGGAAAGACATACAAGGACGAAGATGAAGACGCTGGAGAAGAAGCTGAACGAGCAGTGGAAGCCGCACCAGAAGGAACGACTAGCGCACATTTTCAACCAACCAATGCAGAAACCAGGAAGATTTTACAGATGGCCCCAGATGAACCAGCAAGACAAAAGCAACAGATCGAACATAAACCTGGTGCAGTTGAGGTTGGAGAGGCACACGAGCAACTGACGGAGACCAACCAGGTGGAAGCTCCAGTAATAAAGCTTGAGCATGTAGAGGTGTCGCCAGCAAAGAAGGTACTGGGAATTGCACAAGCATTGCGCCGTAGCTCGAGGCTAGCATACAACGAGGAGTATCCGTACTTCCAACCACCAGATGACATAGATCGAGTAATGATGGCAACGTGCAAGGACTACTGCACCGATTACGTATTCAACATGACAAGTAAGCAGGCGATACGGAAGCACGGGGAGATAGCAACTGCCTCGATCAGGGGTGAGCTAACCCAACTCATCAAGATGGATACTTTCGGCCCGGTACGCCTGACCATGGAGCAGAGAAAGACCAAGGGGAGCTACATATGCTCCAAGATGTTCGTGAAAGAAAAGCTACTACCAAGCGGAATGACTGATAAAATCAAGTCGCGACTGGTAGGACGAGGCGATATGCAGGCTCGAGAGAACTATGGCGATGAGGATTTATCAGCCACTACAGCAGACCTATCCTCCGTGTTGATAACAGCAGGGGTGGCAGCGAAGGAGGAGAGGAAGGTGGCGAGCCTTGATGTGGGTAGTGCGTACTTGAACGCGCCGATGGACCCCAATGCTCCAGCAGTCATCCTGAAGATAGACGCGACGAACGCAGCAATACTAGCATCCATTGACCCCACATACACACCGTACTTGACGGAAAAAGGGGAACTATTCGTGAAGCTCAGGAAATGCATTTACGGATGCATCGAGTCTGCGAAGAGATGGCAGGCTCACCTGACGGCAACCTTGACTAGTATGAAGCTAGAGCCCAACCCACAAGACCGGTGCGTGTTCAACATGATAGGAGCGAGTGGCAATCAGGTGACTGTAGTGGTATACGTCGACGATCTTCTGATCACTGGCAAAGAGCAGTCTGACATAGACACAGTTGTAGCAGGACTCAGGGGTGCGTACCCTGAGATCAAGTACGAGGTTGGACTAGTACACAACTATCTCGGAATGACATTAGACTTCAGTGTGAAGGGCACTGTATCCGTGACTATGGACGGCATGGTGAAAGACATTGTGGCGACCTCAACTACCGAGGACCTCGACAAGAAAACCACCAGTCCCGCGAGAGACAATCTTTTCACGGTTGACCACGATGAGGAGCTCGTACATGAAACCCAGAGAGAGGCGTTCCACTCCACAGTCATGAAGATAGCATACGTGGCAAGGAGAGTAAGACCAGAGTGTCTCGCAGCAACGTCCTTCCTGCAGACTAGAGTGACAAAAGCCACTCCATCAGACCTCTACAAGCTGGACCAAGTAATCCGATACCTCCACCAGACACCGGGAAGAGGCATCAAAATAAGACCAGGGGATCTGGGGATCGTACTACGCATATTCGCCGACGCCTCATATGGAATTCACTGGGACGGCAAGTCGCACAGTGGGCTATGCATACACCTGGGAGATTTTGGGTGCATATACGTATCGTCAAAGAGGCAGTCCATAGTGACTAAGTCCAGCACCGAGGCTGAGCTTGTGTGCGCGTCAGACTCAGGCAATCAACTAGTGCACCTGAGACTTTTTCTGATCAACCAGGGATACCCTATGGCACCTGTCGTGATGTTCCAGGACAACATGTCCACCATTGCCCTCATTGAAAAAGGTATGAGCACATCAGCTAGGTCGCGCCACATCAATGTAAGGTACTTCTGGCTCAAGGAGCGCATCGACGAATACGAGATGGTACTGGTACACCGGAGCACCGAGCTAATGGGATCCGCTAACATCCTAACCAAGGCGGTACAAGGGGCGCAGTTCGACGACGAGCGCATGCAGCTTACCAACTGGTAAACCGCAATAAGTAGTGTGACAATCATCTCGCTTTAATCATTAAGCTAGATCATATAAGTACATCATTACTATAGTACAGTACATATTCATGCAACTGGGGGTGTGTTGTAATATATGTATTATGTAGTTCAACAAGTAAGTAGTGAAGATATTACTCTAAGGTATTATCCAGGTACTTTTGTAGAACTAGGTACCTAAGCTAGGTACTGTTGAGTAAAGCGATACTGACCAGTCAATTATCGACGGGTCTGTAGAACCCTTTCTCAATGATATCAAAATGTGGGCCGCGCGGCATGAGCTCGAGCGACACCAATGAATTTAGATAGACAGTGAATAGTTAGCCTTCGCCTTAACCTGTAGACAAGGAGAATTATAACTTAACCGTACACGACTTAATCTTAACAAGTTTGTTATTAGATACGAAGTTGCAATTGCACTTGTGTTTATTTCAACATAAGATTAATCTTTCTTTAAAGTGTTAAAGTTATCAGTAAATTGATCGAAAGATGGAAGAGGAAAAAGTCATAGGAAGCACGGCAACCATACCAAAGATAGACATCCGTAAGCTCGACTTCGACGAAGGCGAGGATGCAAATACGGTATGGAAGGCCGATCTCAAGACGGCGATATGTGCAACCAGAGAGGGCCTTATCAA
>CALGTP010000366.1 GCA_937902105.1 uncultured Actinomycetes bacterium | reverse complement strand
GTTGCGCGCCATCTTGTCCTCGGCCATGTACGTGGCTTTGCGCAGGTTCGTGGTGAGATGCATGCAGTAGTTGCGCGTGTTAGCCCACAAGAACATGCCGAACCCAGACGACACGTGCCGCTTGAGGCAAAGACCGCGGTGGATGAGCGCGAAAATACGTGCGAGGTACTCCATTAAGAACATGCTCATGTTGCGGCGCACGACCATGTCGTCGACCTTGCGCGGGTCCTGAATGTCCATGATGTCGGCGGTGAAGCTGGACAGATTCCTTGCTTTTTTGCGGGCCCGTGCAAGGACAGCCGCGTCCTGCTTCTTTTCGACGATGCGCCCAAGAGCGTCGTTGCAGCCAGACGTCATTGGGATCACGCGCGAGCCGTCGTTGACAGAGACCGGCCGCGCAACAGAGAGCTGGTTGCTTGCGAGACAGATGATCTGCAGCGGATTGAGCACGGATATATTGACGACGATGCCTGAAATCGTCGTGGTAAACGGCTTCTCCTTGACGCCGCGGAAGGTCGAGCCGGACTGCCCGAGGCCACCTTCGAGCGTCGGCCAAATCGCATTCACCTTGTTTGCGTCCTGCTCGAGCTTGTTCAGCTCGTTCATTGCACCGACGATGCCCATGCTCTGGTTGTGCTCGCTCATGCTTTCCATGACGCAGTCGCGCACGTTCTTGACGATGCCGTTCGTGCGCTTGAACGACATGAGGGACTTCTGCTGGTACAGCTCGCAGAAGTTGTTGCCGGCAAAAAAATCGCGCATGCTGTGTGTGCGGCAAAGGAACTTCGGAAAGCCGTTGACGTACTCGCCGAGGATGTTCCAGACCATGTCCGCGCCGGAGCCAGGCATTTTCTTGTCCCATTCCATCATCTCGTCGTCTGTGAACTTGCCGCCCTTTTTCATGCACACCCGCACGCTGTTGCCCATGTCGCATATCTGTATGCAGTAGCCGTAGCAGCCGTCGAGCGTGCTCGACCAGACAGACACGTGCGCGAGCAGCAGCCAGCGCATGATGCCCCAGTTGACGGCGTTGAGCTCCGACTTGAACGTCGCGAAGTGATGCATCTCGCGGCATGCCGCCTGCAAAGGATAAACGAAATGTACAAACAGTCAAAATAAGAAAAAAATGAAGAGTCAAAAAAATAAAAAATGAAAAATGAAAAAATAAAAAAATAGACCAAAATGCTACACGAAAAAAAAATACATGCAACACGCGCAACACACGCAACCTGCGCGTCGTTGTTTACCACCCCGCGACACACGTGCTTGTGCACGACAAGGTGCTGCTGTGCGATGTTGTGCCCCGCCTCTGTGCGCGGCGGATTCTCGTCAACGTTGCTGAGGTCTATGAGGAAGCGCGCGGCGTGCTTGAGCTGCTGCATCGGTGCGTTTGCGCAGACGTGCACGTGCTTGTTGACGTGGCTCACGATGAGGTCGCGCGTGTGCTCCGTAAGCATAACGCTGTCTGAGCACGCGTTCAGGCTGTGCAACTCGCTGTGCAGGATATGCTCACTAAGGCCGTAAACGGTGTTTACGAGGTTCGTCTTCATGCGCTCGCGCTGCATGTGTATGCCTTGGTGTGGCACAGCGGTAAGACACGCATAGTACTCGCGCTGGATTGACGTCAGCCCGTTGATGTTCTGACGTAGCCTATCGAGGGTCGGGTAAGGCACGTCGCGCTGCATGAACAAGCTGTACGGGTCGCGCGCTGCCATGCTGAAGGCGCTGTACAAGGAAAACCGCTTCGAGCAGTAGTGCACGCACTGCAGCTCTTCCTGCTTGAGCTCACCCTCCTTGAACACCTGTTGTTGTGCCAGCTTGACGCTCTCGGCGTTGTCCTCGGAGCGCATAGTCGGCTGCATCACGCAGACATAGCCGCGTGTGTACAGGGCGCCGTCGCACGTCAGAAATACGTTGGTCGGGTCCGGGTTCACGTCCATGAACGCTTCAAACGCGTCCTTCTCCTCAGGGCTAGGCGTTGTCTGTGCGAAGTCGCGCAGCAGAGCGGCACGTGGAACCGCCCGGAAGTGCTGGCCTGGGAAGAACAACTTCCAGTCGACGCTTGTGGTCGGTAGATGCAACTGCGCGTTGCGCGAGTCTTTCTGGTCGTGGCTTGTATGCAGCGTGGCTAGCGCGTAGTACTGCTTGCGCGAGTGGTGCGCGACCTTGAGACCGTCGAGGAAAAGCGCGACTTCAGCCTCATCGTACACGTCGATGCGCTGGCCCATCCAGTCTGCGGCAAAAGGCGACGGCAAGACGCTTGATATCTGCTTAATCCGCAGGAAGTTGAAGAAGGCGAGCGGCAGGTTGGCCTCGTGTCCGATTGTGGCCAGATTGGGTCTGTTGTCGTCCTGGTTCACGTCGAATATCTTGCCGGTGGTCACGTCCCCGTGGAACGGCAGCAGTCGCAGCATCTGCTGCGTAAGATGCACGAGCTCTTGCGAGAAACCCTGGAGCGCCTGCAACGCGCGCAGCGCAAGAACAGGGTCGCAGCCGGGGACTTTGCTGCGGATCTTGAGGATGCTCGTGACGATAAAGCGGGTCTTGCCGGTGCTGTCGCGAACGCGGCTGGGCACGACGTGCAGCTGGCACTCGAAAAGGTTATGAACGATGCGGTCGGCGTCCTCCGACGAGTCGATGAAGGACGACGTCCTGCACGGGTGAACGCTCGGCGTATCTGCTTTTGCGAGGATATCCGGGTGCACGTGCTCGAGAATGGCTGTGCTGTCAAGATGTCGGTCGCGGGGGATAGGCTTAACGTTTACGCGCGCTGACATCGTGTTTGCGCGTGCGTTTTTGTAGAACTCAGCCGTCTCACTTTGCACCGTGAAGAAGTTGCCTGTAAGAAGCTCTGGCCGCGACATGGCCAAGTTCCAGTACTTGAAAATACGCAGCACGGCGTTGGACACATCGATGCACGAGGTGCTTTCCTCGAAAGCAAATAGCACGACAGAGGGCAGACCCGGCAGGCCGCCCATGGAGCACCCTCCACGCAGTTTGTGCTCTGTCAGAAAGTCACCCTTGCAGATGAACTCGTCGCATACGTCCGCGCACGGCTGTGTGTCGAGTTCGTCGCGTTCGTTGAGGACATTGTGTGCGCAGATAATCTCGGCAACGGCAGAGGTCTCGCGCACATGCAAGGCGTCTGTTGGACCGACGACCTGTGTGCATCGAGCAACGCATTTCAGCAATACATAAAACGAAAGAATTTATACAATCTATACAATTAGGTGAACCTGCATGCGAGCAAGCTGTCGCAACGGCTCTGCATCTGTGTTCCCGTAGCTTGCAAAAAGACGCGCAAAGCGAAGCTGCTCGTCGTGGTCCTGCAGCCACGCGACGAGGGCCGACGAAAGAAATTCGTTGTCGTTGATAATGCCAGCAGTGGCGCAGCGCGTGTCGGTAAATCGGTGGTACCATGCGTATGGGCTGACCAGGTGCGAAATACGCGGAAGCAGTCTGGCAAATGGCAAAATTGTGGTGTAATCACAGTAGAGGCCAAGCGGCTGTAGCGCCTGCAGTACCTTCGGCAAGCGTCTTGTCTTCTTCGCTGCAGGTTCCTCTTCTGGATCATACGATGCCATCGGCCCATGGCGAGCGAAGAGATTGTCTTCTGGCCCACGGAAGCCATTCAAAGACGAAAACGTAGACATGGCATCGTCGTTGATGAAGCGTCTGTCGTTGTCGGTCTCAGATGCTTCGTGCTGCTCATCCTCGTCGTCCTGCCCTGATAACTCAGCTGCGTCATCGATCAAGGACGAATCCCCGGAATGCACGGCATGCCTGCCACGCCCGCCTGTGCGCCTTGCAGCACCGCGTACAGCACCGCCTGCACCACGTCCACCACGTGTAGCGCGTTGCCCGCCACTGCCGCCATTGCCGCCATTGCCTGCACCGCGCAGAGGCCTGCGAGCAGCACCGCTGCCACTGCGAGCACCTGGCGACTGCATGTTTTGAACGGTTGATGGTGCAGCGACAGGCATCGCCTCGCCAGAAGGAGAACCTGCCATTGGCAGAGATGCAAGTGCAAAAAAATTGCGCACATCTCCAACTGGAAAGGACATCGCAAGCACTTGTTTCGATGATGTTGTCGACGGGCTAGTTGGCGCTGCTTTACGCAAGCAAACACGAAGAGTCATAAAAAAATATTCCGAAGAGACATTTTTATTTTTTTTCGAAGAGACATTTTTTTTTAAAAAAAATACGAAGAGACATTTTCGTTTTTTTCTAAAAATGCGAAAGGTCATATAACCTTTCGCACTTGTTTGCACGAGGAAGAACAGGCAAGAACATGATGCAGACCAAGGATATCCAAGTCCCAGTCACGCCCTACGGCAGTGCTTTTCTGGGCGCTGTGGCAACAACGTCTGCACCGAACCACCTTGTTTGCAGACAGAGCGCGCGAAACCAATGGCGCGTCGACTACGACGAGACCAAATATACCGAGGCAGAGTTTAACGAGAGGAACCAGTCGCCGAAGGCTGCGACTGTGCAAACGGGTGCGGTTGTCGCCCAGGTTTGCGCGCAGGTTCCAACCATTGCCACGTGTATCCCGCGGGTGGGCAGGGGACTTCCCTCGAGGGCTGTTAACAGCGCACAGGCAACCAACAAGGAATCGCCTCTCGATGTCTTTTTGCCTGGTGGTCAGGTCAACACGACCACGATCAACACGACCACGATCAACACGACCACGATCAACACGACCAATCGACAGGCGGCATTGGCGACCTATGCAGATGCGATCGCAGAGACCTTTTTGCGTGCCGCGAGCTCGTCTTCGACCGAGAGCGACTTCTCGACAAAAAGCGTCCCGAATAGTCCCACTGCCAGCGCAGCCAGCGCACCGACAGCCTCAACCGCCGCAACCACAGGCACCGCCGCAACTGTCCAGATCAACTCGGCTGATGCAGAGGCGGCGGCTGCGTCTACTTCGGGCCTGTCGAAGCTCTACAAGTATCGCGAGAAGGTGAACCAGACAGTTGTGGCTTCGTGGAGCGCCTTGCCTGCCCAGAACGTCCTGCCTGCACCCAGTGCCACCCTTGTCGCGAGCGCCCCGCCTGTCCAGAGCGCCAAGGCCAACAAGCAAGCGCCTGGCGACAATGACATGCCCGATGCCGCGGGCGCTGAACCGATCGACGAGATCTCCACGGGCGGGGTCCTGTCTGACCCGTTCAATCAGGTATTTTTTTTTGAAAAATTCAGTTTTCAAATTATTCCAGTTTGGAATAATATGAAAACTGAACTTTTCATACTTTTGGAAAATCCAAAAGTATGAAAAGTTCAGTTTTCATACTTCGTCATATCGACGAA
>CALGTP010000365.1 GCA_937902105.1 uncultured Actinomycetes bacterium | reverse complement strand
TCATGCAGATCATACTTTTTCGCACTGATTGCCTCTTGCCAAGCCACAAATTCACTCTTCATGGTCTTGAAAGCAGGACCAACCATTTTACCATCAGCATCTTTTACTTTAGAAAAAGCCTCCATGACTTGGAAAAGGTCCTTTCTCGCCGCATCGTCATGTTGCATGCGGCAGAATGCTTTGTCCATGATGAAGCAAGCACTGTGCACAGGTGCGTGAAACGCATTCCACCGTGCCATGAACAAGTCATGCAGTTTGCGACGCGTGGGTTCCGGGAGACCGTCAATCGGCTCACTGTACAGCTTATCCAATCCCAGGCACAGATCGTACAGGACAGCAGGGGTTCCACCTTTCATGCCGTCGCTGACACGCAAAGCTTGCAACGCAGGCTCAAAGATTCTTGAGCACATGTCCAGGTTCTTCCAGAAGTTGGTGTCAGACAGGACAACCGCGCTCACCTTCCTGAACTTATCTTGTGTTTGTGGTTTCTGCCTTTCAACCCATGCCTCCATCTCCGTGTTCACAAAAAGGTTCCTGTAAATGTTTTTTGTGCACAACAGGCGGCGCCCCATGATTACCTTGCTTCCGAATCGAGTGTCCGCATACTTGAGGGGCTCCGTGGCGCCCACTTGTGAGAACTCGGGCTGATTGGCAATTTTGCGAAAGATAGCAAGGGGCTTCTGGTGCGACACCAGAGCGAGGACAACTTGCCAGGCTGTCTCATATGTGTTCTTGAACATAGTCTCGCCCCAGGGAATGGTAGCGAATTCAACATGGCTCATTGCATTGGCCTGAATTCGAATCGTGCCCGTGTCACTGAGAGCGTTTTTGATGAAACCGTCAATAGCATGGGACGGGCACACAAAGCACTGCACCCACGGCAGCTGCGCTTGTATGATTGGGAAAGCGCCTTTGCAGGCGCCATCCATTGTGCAGGAAAAGACGTTTTCTTGGCCCAGTGTGCGCATCTCTGCCACCATGGAATTTGCGATGAAGGGCATGTTTTTGTCTTGCCCCGATGCGTCAAAGGCACGACGAACGTTTATGAATCCATCAGATGCCGCGAGTATATTGAGGATTGGTCTGTTGCTAGTGCTTTGCCATCCGTCTCCCATGAAGCAAGCCCCTATTTCTTTGTAAAGTGGGATCAAGACCCGCATGGCCTCCTGCTGCAGACGATCATCGGTCGCAGGCAGATTTTTGGCTGTCCAAGTCTTCCTTCTGGGCA
>CALGTP010000364.1 GCA_937902105.1 uncultured Actinomycetes bacterium | reverse complement strand
GGCGTACCCCCTAAGATAATTCACGAACTCATGATCTAGTTTGTAAAACTGAGGAAAATGATCGTTTCGCAAGACATGGTTTTGAAACTCCTCCGATCTGGATGGCTGGGTTCGCCCCACACTTCGCTGACGATCTTATTTTAGTGATTACATGGTCAGGTGACTAATAATCGCTGGTCAATCGAAGCAGCACGCGAATGGAGTGAGCAAGTCGGTTGGCGAGTCGGCTGTAATTTTTCTCCGTCTACTGCAGGCAATCAGCTTGAAATGTGGCAGGACGAAACTTTTGATATCAGCACAATAGAAAGAGAACTTACGTGGGCCGCTGCGATCGGCATGAACACGGTTCGGATTTATCTTCATGATCTGTTATTCACCCAAGCCTCGGCAGATTTTCTAGCACGAATTGAGAAAGTTTTTGCTGTGGCCGCGTCGAATGACATTGGTGTTGTCCCAGTTCTCCTTGATGGCGTATGGAACCCCACGCCACAATTAGGTAAGCAACCCGAGCCAAAACCCTTTCTGCATAACTCAATGTGGGTTCAAAGTCCTGGTTCGGACATTTTCTATGATCGCTCGCGATGGTCTGAGTTACGAGACTATGTTTCTACGGTGCTTTCATCTTTCAAAGATGACGAGCGTGTGATCGCATGGGACCTCTTCAATGAGCCTGACCAAGTTGATGTGGTGACTTTGAAACTTGGATCACGCAACGAAAAAATTGCTACAGCCACTGAACTTGTGGCAACGGTGTTTGATTGGGCGCGCAAAGTTGGTGTTACCCAGCCACTCACCGTTGGGGTCTGGGAATACGAAAAAGATGGCCAGGTAACGCATAACGCCCTAAATCAACTCATCATTGATCGAAGTGACATCATTTCATTTCACTGTTATGAGCCTCGCGAAAAACTGACGGCTGTGATTGACGCTCTAACGACTCATGGCCGTCCACTGTTATGCACCGAATGGTTAGCCCGCTCTGCTGGTTCAACTGTCGATCTCTTGTCAGTCTTTAAAGACGCTGGAGTTGGAGCGATCAACTGGGGATTGGTCGACGGAAGAACTCAGACAAGGTTTCCGTGGCGTTCATGGGCTGAACGAGTCAACAACGACGAGCCGTGGTTTCACGAACTCCTGCATGCTGATGGCACTGCCTATGACGTGCAAGAAGTGGAAACCTTTCGGCGACTGACTGCCGATTAAACGCTCGCCGGTAGGAAAAATTTGATGAAATCTGCTAATGAACCAAAATAGTTTACTCAAGTGGCATGATGGTTTCATGAATATTTCTTTAAACAACCGATCCGCGTCTCGCTTAGTTGCACTGTTCGTGCCCTTTATTTTTCTCATCGCCGCATGTGGCGGTGGCAGTGACTCGGCGAATACCAACGCTCCAGAAACGTCGGTTGCCGAAACGACGGTCCCGGTTCCTGAGCTTGCAATTGACGGAGTTGTTGCACCTGAGGCAACCACCATTACAGATTTGATCGCCCTTGAGCGACCTGTTGTCATCGCTCACGCTGGTGGCGATTTTGACTGGCCACATTCAACGATGTATGCCTTCACTCAAGCGGTGTTAAACGGTGCTGATGTTCTTGAAATGGATGTCACGCTTAGCTCAGACGGAGTTTTGATGGTGCAACACGACAACACCGTTGATCGACTCACCAGCAACACTGGCTTATTTGCTTCGTATACCGCAAGCGATTTACAAGCGATGGATAATGCGTATTGGTTCTCGGGTGGCGTATGGAGTGATCACTCCCTTGCTGAAGACGCCTACATCTATCGTGGTGTTCGTACTGGTGTGGTTCCCCCACCCGAAGGGTTCACGGCTAATGATTTTGGTGTTGCAACGTTTGAAGAGGTCGCTCGTGCCTTCCCAGATTTTGTGCTTGATGTTGAGATCAAAATCCCGGAAACTGAATCGGGTGAAGTACTCTTGGATAGTGCCTTCGCAGCAGCAAAGGAGTTGGCGCGCTTGATCACCGAACTGGATCGCACCGATTCAGTCATTGTTGTTTCTTTTAATGATGACGTTCTTGCTGAATTTCGCTCCTTGATTCCTGATGTAGCCACGAGTCCGGGGCAGACCAGTCTTGTGAACTGGTATCTCGCGGGTGCTGCACTTGACCCACGCGATGTCGTCCTTCAGGCTCCACCGATCTACGAAGGTGTTGAAGTGCTGGGCAAGGAGACTTTTGACCGTGCTCACGCCGAAGGCTATGACGTTTGGGTCTGGATGACCGAATCATCTCAAGAGACCACGGAGTACTTCAACGACTTACTGAGCCGGGGGGCCGACGGTCTTTTGGTGGCTGCTGTCACTGCCATTCCTTGATCAATTGGGTCAGACAGAGCGGCGGACTTCTTGAGTTCGTCTCCACTGGAGCGACGGTAAACTTGACTGGTCACTCAAGTATTAGCCTGAAACTATGAGGGCACGTAAGCAAACTCAATGGGCCGTAGGGTTGCTTTTCACCACCTTCTCACTTTCTGGTCCAGGATCGGTCAACGCATCACAGGTCACGAATCCTTGTTCAGGCTTACGCGGAATATAACTTCCAGTCGATCAACCCGAGGAGTTGACTGCTGTGCAGTCGCGAATCATCCGTTGTGCTTCCTATGTGCAACGCGTCGATTATGGAAATCGCGGAAAGGTTCAATGCGTTCGGTTTGCGTACTTATTGATGGACAAGTTGCGCGAGCCAGGGCAAAGACTTTTCAGTGGCGGTGATACTGCGGGTGCATATTTTGTGCGGTTAGATTCTTCAGGTAAAACCAGCAAACCCCTAGCCAATGGTCGGCCAAAAGATCAATCAAAGCCGCTCTATGTTTGGTGGAATCGCAATTCGCCATCGATTCCCGATGGTTACTCGACTGCCCGAGTTAATGGTGGCTCATGCCTTAAGTGCCAGTGGACACCGACGAAATAATTTTGACTGGCCTGGACTCTCAGGAATAAGCAGGTATTTGAATGCTTGATTTGTTTGCCTCGAGCGAGGGACGAATCGCACGGAACAATCGGCGGTAACGGTAGAAAGGTACCCGCGGGTACATGTGATGTATGAGGTGATGGTCTTGGCCGAGCAACATGACGTGACTACCAATCCAGCCACGAATACGTGTGTTGTGATAACGGCTCGTTTCGCTAAATGGCGAGTGGGGGAGCCACACAAACCAAGTCTGCAAAATTAATTGAGCAACTTGAGTTGGTAGCCACCACAACATCAAGAAATTCAATCCTTGACCAAAGAAAAATGAAACGACCAAGAGCAATAAACTCAATTGTAAGTGGCGATATAGACCGGGCCGATCGGATTTGAAGTACCTAATCCCAGCGCTGATCTGTGCTGGGAGAATTTTGAATAACATCTGCGCAACGAATGGGATGCAGGCAAGAGTTTTGATGACCGTGGTGATGAGCCAGCGCGGGAAAACTGCTTTGGCTGGTCCGGCCATGAAATGATCTGGATCGCGTCCAGGAATATTGGTATGTGCATGGTGCAGTAGATGGGACGGGGCGTATGCCTGGAAGTTGAGTTGTAGGGGTAACGAAGCGACTGACCCCATAAACTTATCCACCCAACGAAGTGACTTATTTTGGGCGCTGATATTTCCATGGTTCGCTTCATGGTGAATCGTGTAGAAAAAGTAAGTGATGATTGAGTTGATCACAAATCCGACGGGCATTGGTAGCGAGCCATTGACACAAAACAGGATCGTGCCCGTATAGACAGCGCAGTTAAAAATGAAAAGCAACACTGTGGGCCAAGCAAAGCCACCGATGTATTTGCTAGCAATTTCTCGTTCTTCGGCAGGAGTCATTTTTTAATCCTATTTCTAGGCTTCACATGAGGTGAGATCGGGACCAAGAATAATGGTGCCAGAAAAGTGTGCGGC
>CALGTP010000363.1 GCA_937902105.1 uncultured Actinomycetes bacterium | reverse complement strand
CGATCTGTAAACACCTTGCAATGACACCTCCTGTGAAAAGATCTGCATTAGACTTGTTTTTTGCTGTCCGGGCTCATGAAAATAGACTGTTACACATCCGACAAATGGATACAGTGTCGCTGTGAAATGTGTGGTGGAAGAGCAGTCATTAACTATGTGTGAAACACACGTTATAAAATTTGGCACCCCGACTACCGTACTAGTCCAACGAATTGCTTCCCCACAGATAGCACGTCACGTTGGACTGATACTGTAACTGCAAATGGTATGGCACACGGCCTAACTACCATGTGGCGTTGCTCATGCAAACGTCACAAGACGTCACAAGCTCACTCACTCGGTGACTGCTGATAAATTTGTGAGCAACTTATCAGCTTGCTCTACAACGTTAAGCTCCACCTGGAATCTGGTCTTAAGCTCGACCACGGCCTCTTGTACCTGCAGTCGTAAGCTCAGGTTCGGCTCGGTACTTGTGCGGCTAGAACTATCAAAGAGAGAATTCAGTGCGCTTGTGGCCTCGTAAAGGAAATCTGTCCAGCCTTCCTTGCCAGTTTCCCTTTTGAGGCTGTGCAGGATCTTGGTGCCTGCTGTTGTTGCCAGCTCCTGTTCTTGGTCGTTCTCAGACTTGGCCCAGCCCCGTAACGCCATGCCAATGACAGCGGCCCAAGCAGCACGGCTGGTGGACGAGTGGGGCGGGGTGATGTTCAGGATGCCGCAGGCAGACTCCATTCTCGAAGCTTCGTCCAAGGGCTGCAAGCAGTTCAAGTCGAGGACCGCCCGACAAGCTGAAACGAAGAAATCTGGATTCGATGACACCAGTGGTAGATATGGAAGCACTACCCTGATACCAAAGAGGAGTGCGAGAAGAAAGAAGCTGTCACGCACGTTTGCACGACCGATAGCCCATTCCACCAGAAGCTGCTCTCCCATGGCAAAATGCGTCATGGCACCTATTCCGGCATGTCCTTGGAACTTCGTGAGAACCTCAGACGCCAAGATGGCTGCCTGGGACTGCGCTTGTTCGGGAGCAAGCCGCGACCTCGACGCAGCAGTCTTCGACCATTCGGAAATCGCAGGTGTCAAGGTACATGCTATCTCATCGAGCATATAATGAAGCAGCTGGGAGGGTGGAAAGTCCTTACTGGTAGGGAGGTGACGAACAACCTCACCCAACGAGTGTGTGCGTGCCAGGAGAGCGATGAGCTTCTGCATAGTCTCATCACTTAATGTTTTTCTGTCTGCGAATGTGCGCACCAGGCCCATGACACCGTCTCGAATATGCGGTGAAATCGTCTCCCGCTTTTCTGGTGTAATATCGATCGAGATGTCGAGTCCGAGCAGTTCACGCCGCTGCTTGCAAATCTCAAGAAGGGCCGAAACGCCATCATGGGCGATGTCATCATGGCCTGAACATTTCACAATGATTTCAAGGAGCCATTCTGCGCTGCTTCTATGCAGGCCATAGTGATCGCACATACATGCCAAGGACCCCAACGACCGGCAACATGCCCCGGCAACATGAAAAGGGAGCTTCGCCACGGTGGTGAGATTTGTAGTGAACCTTACCAACTCGAGCATACGCGCATATTGCACTTTCTCCGTGACGGCAGTAGCGACGTAGGAAGACCAGATCTCCGAGAGCAAAAGCACCAGACATGGAACGTCTGGCCCTTCCAGGAGATTAGGCAGAAAGGGCGTATCCAGACCTGCAAACAGGACCAAGGCTTGCAAGACATGTCGCATGTCCTGTTCTGGGACGCCTGGCCGATGGAGCGTTGCCGTCAAGTCGTTCTTGACTTTGAGAAGCAGTTCTGGCTGGTCCAATTGAGAACCACCGGCCAAGAACTGCTGTAGCCATGTCGCACACGGTACAATGAACTCTGGGCCGCTCTGCTCGAGTTCCTTCAACAAGCACTCCACCAAGACAACGGCAACCCTTCCGTTAGCTTTCGGAAGTGCAAAGTCGTTGCCACTCGGTGGGAGTGTCGATACTATGCGGCGCGACGAAGACAGGGAGCGCATACCGGAG
>CALGTP010000362.1 GCA_937902105.1 uncultured Actinomycetes bacterium | reverse complement strand
TTCCAGAGTGCGCACTCATAGAACGTAGAGATGTCGCCAATAACGATGAGACCACGACGAGCGCGCGTAAGTGCGACGTTCATACGACGTGGGTCACCGCCGTGCCCAATGGAGTGCTTCGTGTTGCTTCGAACGAGTGAGATGATGACGTAATCACGCTCGCGTCCTTGATAGGCGTCGACGGTATCAACCTGGACGCCGGACGGCACCCGGCCTTGCAATTGGTCGCGCTGAGCCGCGTAAAGGGTGATGACACACACCTCAGTAGACGGGACACCGGCGTCGAGGAGGGTACGTGCAACATGGAGAACAACTTCAGCCTCCTTAGGGTTGACGTAGGAGGTACGATGGAGGGACTCGGGGCTGCAGATATGAGCGACGAGGCACGGCCGGCTTGGGTCCGGCCAAGGGAAGCCCGATGCAGGTGTACGATCGTCGGCACTCACACCACTGACCACACGAGAGTCGTAGAACTGTCGAGAAGCAAACTCAGCAAGGGAAGGGTGCATTCGGTACTGAGTGTCGAGGAGGATGAAGGGGTACTCGCAGCGGAGCAGGCGCTCAAAGAGAGATGTGCCCAGCCCAGCTTCTGAAGCAGAGGAGTTGGTGACGACAGGACCAAGCTGCTTCGGGTCGCCGACGAGTACAAGTCGTTGGATGCCGCATACAAGGGGCACATACACATCGGGCTCAAAGGCCTGGGTAGCCTCATCCATTAAGCAGAACTCGAACGGTTGGTCCTTGAGTGCAGTGTCAGCCGCGCCAGAGCATGTGCAGCAGACGACAGACACAGAGTTGAGAGCGAGCGTAAGAGCGCGCTTCAGGAGGACAGTGTACGCCTTCTGATCGGCGTCCTGCAGATATCCCACGTGCTGTTCACGCAAAAGCTTGCGGAAGTAACGAAAGCGCTCAGCTGAGGCCTTGTCGCCAGTGGCGGAGAACGGGCTTTTGTCCAAGTGATCCTCGGCCGTGAGCTCGGGGGGGAATCCCGGCGGGGGTCCACTAGAGGAGAAATGACGGATGAGGCGAATACCCAGGCGGGAGATTGCGAGGGCAAGGTTGTCAACCGCTGAGTTAGATTGAGCGACGACGAGGACCTTGTGGCCTAGCTTGCTCCAGTTGCGCACGATCTCAGCCGAGGTCGCTGTTTTACCCGTGCCAGGCGGGCCTTGAATAAGGGTCAGCGTAGAAGCAAGGCTAGACACGAGAGCGGCACGCTGAGACGTGTTCAGTTCGTTGGGCAGAACGGAGGGGGGAGGATAGGAGCGCGGGGCGAGGGGATGCCCGAGGAGTAGAGCGCGGAGATGAGATCCAACAGCACCGGGAACTTGCGCGAATACACTAAGGGCGAGGCGCATGCGTACGATAGGGACGGACTGCCACGCCTTTGAGATGCTGAAGCGCGAAGAAGAATCACAGGTGGTTTCGCTCCAAGGGGCGACGCCGGTCGGATGATCGAGCGAAATACCGACCATGGTGGAGTCGACGTGCGTAACGGTGCCAAGGCGGGAAGCTCTAGTAGGCTGGAGGGTGACGTTGAGCCGGGCGCCGTACTTGAAGTCCTTAGGGAGCTTATTCGGGATGTACAGCGTGGGGCGGTCGTCACGGCACAGACCCCAGCGCACAGCGACTTGAGTTAGACCTGTGTCTGTAGAAGTCAAAATGGAGGTCTCGACTTCCAAGGCTAGGAGACGATGGAACGTATCAGCAAGCTCTGCCGCACTACGGTAGCGAAGGGAGGCAGGTGCGGGCTTCGAGCCCCAGCGACGGCGGAAAGAGCGAGCGGCACAAGCACTGGCTTCGCCGCTGGGAGGGGGCCAAGGCAAGAATGACGCATTGATCGAACCGCTGAGGACTAGGGGTAAAGCGGGGGAGTCGCCTGCGACAGACAGGTGGACCACAGGGCGGGCAGAGGGCGACTCTGTAATGACGAGGGAGTCGATATCAGAGGACCCCGTGGTAATACAGCGAAGGGCGATAAGGTCGGGCGAAGATGGGGAAGGACGGACGGAGAAGACGAGGCTGCTGAAGTCGCACGTCGTCTCTCTGATAACAGAGATGCACGATTCGCAATTGTCGCGCGAGTGAGAGCCGAGGAACGGCAGCGGGAGGCCGGCCCGAGTGCAGACGACGAAAGGTTGGCCGTCGTGAGAGACGCTATGAAGGAGAGGGCCCTCAGCTGAACCGCACACACAGCACGTGGTTGTAGGTTCGTCTGGTAAGGCACCCTGCAGATCAGGATCGTCCAGGTCTTGAAGGAGCGACTCAAGGTTAGCCGCGGTGAGTGGTAGTGGTGAAGTAGTAAACGGGGGGTGAGGCGCCCGAGTGAGGATGGGCATAGGGGGTGTGATGGCGGGTCCGCTTGCTATAAGGACAGAAGATTGCAAGGGAGGGACAGAGTCATCACGGGGGTCAGGCTCAATAGGTTCAAAGTCAGACTCGAAGGCGGACTCGGCGATGGGGCCAAGAGTGCTGTTGAGGTTAGGCGGTGCGATGGGATCGCGGGTAGGCTCGGGCTCGGTGACGGGTTCGAGTACCCCCCGGTTCCCCCCCCTTTCCGCCGCCGTGGGGGCGGCAGAGGCCGCAAGCGCCGTGTCGAGGTGGGACTGTGCTCGGGAAGGTGGCGAAGGAGAGAGGGATGAAAGGAGTGCGGCTTGCAGAGGGAGGTCAACAGCTAGGGAGCCGTCGGCGAGGTAGACGAGGGGGTCCACCGGTAGTGTCGGGGCGGGGAGGTCCGTAGACGACGAGGCAGAAGCAATGGGAGTAGGGAAAGGTTGGGAAGGGTTGAGGGAGTAGCGGAAGGTCCCATCCGGCAGCCGGATGAGCTGCGGCGATGCCGAAGCAACGGGGGAAGGAGAAGGGTTGAGGGAGTAGAAGAGGAGATACGCGTGAGAAGCAAGAACCACGTCGACAGAGACACGCTTTACTCGAGTATCATCGAAGCAGAGCCACGACAGCTCGGGCGTCGCGGGAGATGAAGTAGGTGCGAGGGCGTAAGTGTAGTAATGCCCGGAGGTACCAGAAGGGCCAGCGTGTACAACGACGGCGAAGAGCGAGTACGAGGCAGGGGAGCCCGAGGTGGTGAAGGGGCTGAGGTCGAGCTCGGTGTCAAACTTGACGTGGTGACTGAGCTTTTGCTGCGCGTTGTGCACGAACTGGAAGCGCTTGAGGTGAAGAGTGAGGATGTTGGGTGGTGATGAAACTCGAAGGCACTTGTTGGCGGAGGCCTCGACGCAGAGGTCACTGTACACGGGCAATCCCATCGTTCTGCGAGCAGACGCGTTGCACGCATCGCATTTGTAGCCCGGAAGGGGCTCCGTCTGGAAGTAACCAGTGAGTGCACTGTGGACACTCAAGTGCACGGCACCCCCCGTCCCCGTGTGTAGCTCGAGGGAGAGGTCGTAGAAGAGATCAGTAGTCACCGACGAGGAGTTGCAAGCCGTGCAGCTGACGAGGCTCCGAAGTGAGCCACCGAACCAAGAATCCACGAGACTACTAGTGCCCGGCTCGACATCGGCAGAAAAGGAGAGGTATAGGTGTTGAATCATGAAGCGGAGGAATTCGTGCGCGTCATGTTGCCGCCCGGGGTCCAAAGTAGAGGCGATAGCTGGCAGGTTTGTGACCAAAAGCGTAGGAGAGAAAGGTTGTGAACCGCGGTAGCAAGCGAACTCCTCGAGCGCACACGCGGCACAGAAGGGTGGGGCGCGATGTTGGCGACCGCGGCCAGAGTGTCGAGACTGAGAGCGGCCTCCTTTAGCAGCAGTCCGACGGTGTGGGCACCGCTGTTGATGCGAGCGCGAGGTAAGGTACGAAGACACAGTTGGGGCGTGCACGACACACTGAAGGATAGCATTGAGGAAGCACGTTGACCTGAGGTTGACGAGACCGGGCGGAAGGGGAGGCGGCGCCTGAGAGAGAGGCGAAGACGAGGCGGGGACAGAGCCGGAACCACACGGGACAAGAGGGGACTCGGTGACCCCCCGATTTTCCCCCCGTGGTGCTGCCGGTACGGCAGAGGCCGCAGGTGCCGTCGGCGAAGATGAAGGGGCGATGGGAACGGAGCCACGAGGCGAAGCAACAGGAGGCATAGCACGATGAGCAGGGCGTGCAGAGGAACCGCCAGTGCGATTCCGTTCCCCAAGGAGTCAGGCGTTTTCGTCTCCAAGCTCTTCGACGAAGGGAGTCGTGGGCGGACGTCCAGGGCGGGGAGGCGAGGCGGCTGTCTCCCGAGGAAGTGCAAGTTGGCGATTATGCGATTCGACGAGGGACGCGTAGAAAGCATGGCCTGGCATTGGGGTCTTCATCCAGGCGTGTCCAGGGTTAGCCTGAACGTGTAGCTCGATATGTTTCTTGAGCCACTTACACTGAGCCTTGTAATGGTAGACAGCAACGTGCGGAGGGCTAGGGTTCGTTTTAGACGGCGGCTTGCCACCCGTGTAGTTCTTAACGAGATCCTTGTACTCAACACACTCCGTGAGCTTGGAGAACCACGGTGCAAGGGGGCACATCGGGCACTCTGTGTGCGAGACTAACCCGTTTTTGTGGTTGATGTTCCAAGGCTCGCCGAAGTCGACATTCGTGAGTACGCCAGCCTCTTGGATTTTCTTGACGTCGAGACACTGCCTCATGCCGTTGGGAAGGGGTTTATCCGGTTTGAAGGGAATTGGGGCACCTTCGACGACGTCACCGAAGAAGACCGCGATACCAGAGGAGTCCTCGGGGCCAGGTTTTGAAAGAGAGCGCTCCTGAAAGGGATGTGAACTCGACGAGACCTGCAACTTCGTGAATTCAGCCCGCAGGCGCTCGTAATCGGTACGAAGAGCCGCAACGTCAGCAGACTCGGTACTGCCGGTCTCCGTGTAAGCGGCAGCAGCAGCAGGGTGAGGGAGAGGCAATCGTCGGGACGCAGCAGGCAGGAGGTCCCCAGCCGGGCGCACGGGCTTGCGGCAAGCCATTTTGAGCTTAGGCCGCTTCTCGAGGTCGTCAATGAGTTGCTGCGGATCAGCAAGTCTCTCGGTAGAGTAAAGCGTGAAGAGTTCAGCCGCAACGGAGTCGTTACCGTCCTCGTTCACGCAGCGCTGAAGGGTCTGGGTGATTTGGCGCAAGAACACCTCCATTTGATTCATGTTGACTGGTGCAGAACCTTGGTGCCCAGAGGCGCTCAGCCGGGTGAAATACCGGTGCATCTCAGCGACTCGCTTGAGTTCAACGACATAGTTCACCCAAGGGACGGAGTGTTGCCAGTGCATAGAAGTGAACGAGTTGTACGGGTCCTCGGCCGTCTGCGAGAGGTAAAAAGTGTCAAGCATGTGGAGAAGTTGCAGGAAGGACGCATCAACATCGTCGTCAGAGTCTTCGACGTGCGACATGGAGTGCAAGAGAAACTGCTGGACGGCGTCCAGCGAGTAGTGAAGACAACCCTCTGGCGGTTCCTTTGGGAGGGCGATCTCGAGCTGGTGCATGACGAACGAAGTAGCGTCCTTCCGCGTGGCGGATTCGTACACACACTTGGTCAGGAACAATCGTGCGAGAGCCTCGAAAAGGCGAGGGCGCTGGAGGCGGAAGGCATGAATGGAACGCGTGATTTGTGAGACGTGGGAGAGGAACGTAGCAACGTGATCGGTCTGCGAACTCGTCTTGAACTCTCGGCTCTTCAGCATCTGGACGCAAACTTGGTGTAGGATCGCCATCCAGGGTACGGGAGTGCTTGTCGAGCTGTTCACGCGCCCCGGTGCAGGGGAGCAGTTATACCACACAGGAGGGCGCTTGAGAGAAGCGGCCATACACATATCAACGACTGCGTCTTGAGACATGCTCTGAAGGTCGAGTCCACGCGGTGGCGAAGGCGGTGGCTCGTCGTAAGGGGAACGGCGACCAGGAGAGACGTGGCCCGCGGGTGGAGGCGCGATACCATGGGCACGTAAAGTCGCAGCGACAGCGGCGGCGACTAGAGAGTCGAATTCCGCGGAGGTGCTTAGAGCAGGAGAGGCAGAGTGCGGCACAACGCCGGGGATCCCACGAGCGACAGAGAAAGGGTCGCTGGACGGGAGAGGTGGCGCCGGGGCGGCATATGTGCGGCCGAGTGCAGCGGTGGCAGGCTCAGGGCTTGGTGCAGCACCGCGAGTGTCGCGAGAACCGTGAGCGTGAAAGCTATAAGAGCCAGTAGGATGAGAGACAGAAAGCTCGTATGCATCACGGTGAGAGGTATCGGTTGCATCCGCAGTAGGCAGGGTCCCAGTACGTCCCGCGGTAGGGCGCTCCGAAGGGAGGTCGAATGTAACCGATGGGGCCCGATGAGCGGCGTCGCTGGCATGTCCACGCTCGCGTGAGGTAGCACTGTCCACACGGATGGTATCAAGCGCCTCAGGTGCGGCAGGGCGTGCGCGCGGCGTTCGGCGTGTTTCAGCGAGATACACATCAATAGAGAGTCGAACGATG
>CALGTP010000361.1 GCA_937902105.1 uncultured Actinomycetes bacterium | reverse complement strand
TGGTTGGGAGCATCTTGCGCTTGAACGCAATGTTCATGATACACATTGGATAATAGATGCCCTTGGGAATCGGTCCCCGATAGAACGTGACGGGGCGAGTGCCGCCGAGCACCAACTGTGTCGGCGCATCCCAATCTGCGACGCCCTCCCAGACACCATGCGACAGCACGACTTCCGCTTCGGATCGCACCGCATAGGGAAACCCGCGCATATACTCAGACGCCGTCGACATCCAACTTACCGGCACTCGCATGGACAACGCATCCAGATGGTCTTGAATGGTATCGCCGATGGGGTCTTCGTCATCATCCAACGTGATGAAGTATTCGATGTTGGGAAGATACTTGGCCGCATACGCAAACCCGAGGTTCCGAATGCCCGCATTGAAATTGGTCAATGACTCCGCAGCGTCACCCATGACCTCGACCGCCGTCATCGGTGGGGTCATCGGTGGGGTCATCTGGTTCAAGCCACGCCCGCGCGCATCGATATCATAATGGATCGCGTGAACCGTCGGAACGGTGCCGTCATGCACCGTGATCAGGACGACCCGATGCTTTTCAAAAAGGGGATTCCATGCCGCCATGAATGTTTTCATGGACTCTGGGCGGATGGTCGGAATGACGACGGCAATATTTGACATGATTACTCCACGGGGGCGGTTGGTGGCTCACGATGATGACTCACCAGCGAGACATAGCCCAGTTTGTAATGGTTGACATCAATGCGGTGGACATCAATGTGGTGTTCCCACAGCACATAGGGCAATGCAATCTGGTCGCAGGAATAATACCGAGACTGATGATACCACCACGCCTTGAGCGCACCCTGCACCTTGGGTGTGTTGCGATAGACAAAGAGGGTCGAGGCGTACAGGACTCTGTCTTTGAACTCTGGGTTCGACAAGCATTCTGCAAGTTGTTCTTTATGGAGCCCATTCTTATAGCGCGGCACAAGGTAGGGATGGTTGATCGCCAACTTGTCTTCAATGTGTGCGACTTCCTGCCGCATATTGCGTCGGTTGGGATGCCGAAACAACACCATGTCCTTGTCCCCAAGCTGTTGGAGAAACCACTCCACACAGTCTTCTCGTTGAAAGGTACAGGCCCCATCCAACCAGATATACACATCATAGCCGGGGAACATCTGCCAGCCAAAGAGTTTGGGAATACGATACTGTAGCCGCGGAGTCAGTCCTGTAATGGGCGGAAAGTCGTCATCGGTATAGCGATGAAACGCAATCTCTGTGACGCCCTCGGGCAGACGTTGTGTCACGGGGTCGACGGGAGTATCAAAATTGCCGAGAATGGCGGTGAGAATGGCAACTCTCATAATGTCCTTTTCATTATTATACGTGTACTAGTATACCACAGAACTAGTAACTCTCGACACTCAGCCGTCCTGTGGTCAGCACATCCTTGTAGCCGGCATCTGTGCGCGCAAACGCATAAAAATACGAGGCGCGTGTGAGTAAGGCCGTCTGCGCCGCCGTCAGTGCCACATCAAAGACCCCGACGGTCGCGGCACCAGTGATGGAGGACACTGCGCCGGCCGCGGTAAGGACTGTCGCTCCGCCGCGTGTCGTGCGCACTTGAAATTCTGTTGTCCACGAGGTAACGGCGCCGACCTCATCGGTCGGCGGAGACACCAGCCGAAAGCGCAAGAGATAATCACTGCCTCGCTGAATTGCGAAATCTATTGTTTCAGGCATACGAATATTTAGTCTCTCCGCATATGTATGAATTCTAGAAGGCTGCGGGCAGGGTGATGAGATACCCCGAACGCGCACGAAGTCGATGAATCAGGACAATCCGTGGTGCCGTCGACGGTGATGCGGAGTTGGATGGCGACGCCGAGGCTGATGGCGATACTGAACTCGACGGCGACGGTGAGGATGACACCGACCGCGAGCGTGAGGAGGATGACGATGGCGACAGTGACGGCGAGATGGACGCCGACGGGCTCCGTGACGACGACGGGCTCGCCGAG
>CALGTP010000360.1 GCA_937902105.1 uncultured Actinomycetes bacterium | reverse complement strand
GACAAGGCGCTTTTCCCTTGGCTATTCGAAAAAATGAAGTCCCTTGGTACGGCAGCATGCCCGCCGTACCACTTAGCAGTAGTTATTGGCGGCACATCAGCCGAACAGGCTGTAGAGACCGCCAAACTAGCAAGTGCGCGCTATCTCGATTCGTTGCCAACACAAGGCAGCACATTGGGCCATGGCTTTCGCGATCTTGATATGGAGCAACGCATCTTGAAGTTGTCTCAGGAGACTGGTATCGGCGCGCAATTCGGCGGTAAATACTTCTGCCATGATGTGCGCGTCATTCGCCTTCCACGCCACGGTGCTTCTTGTCCAGTCGCCATGGCCGTGTCATGTTCTGCTGACCGACAGATGCTCGGCAAGATCACCAAAGATGGCATCTTCTTGGAACAATTAGAAATGGATCCAGCACGTTTTCTCCCAGAGATCACTCAGGAAGATTTGCAGGACACCCCTGTCGTGCACATTGACCTCAATCGCTCAATGAGTGATATCCGTTCTGAACTCAGTAAGTACCCAGTCAAGACACGTGTGATGCTGACGGGTTCCCTCGTCGTGGCTCGCGACATTGCCCATGCAAAGTTAAAAGAGCGCCTTGATGCAGGCCTCGGTTTACCTGAGTACATGAAAGATATGGCCGTCTATTACGCCGGGCCCGCCAAGACGCCAGAGGGTATGGCGAGTGGATCATTCGGTCCTACAACCGCAGGCCGCATGGACAGTTACGTCGAGGACTTCCAAGCCAATGGTGGAAGTTTCGTGATGTTAGCCAAGGGAAATCGTTCTCGGGCCGTCACCGATGCCTGCCACAAATACGGCGGTTTTTATCTGGGTTCAATCGGTGGACCCGCGGCGCGCCTGGCTCAAGACTGCATTACCAAAGTTGAGGTTTTGGAGTATGGCGAATTAGGTATGGAAGCCATCTGGAAGATTGATGTGCAGAACTTCCCAGCGTTCATTGTCGTCGATGACAAAGGTAACGATTTCTTTGACTTGGTCAACAAACCCTTCGGTGGCACACCCGTGAGCCTTCACTAACTAATCAAATAAAGAGCCAAGATTCAGTTCGACATCGCGAGTTTGACCACCGTCGCGCAAGAATTTCTCCATTGCCTCACGGGCCCCCGGACCACCCAGAGTTGCACTGAATGCATTCCCCTCGGCTAACAAATCTTGTGGGACCTCTTTTTCGGCGAGAATGACCGACTGTTTGCCGGCGGCAATCGCGTGCGCGGGAAATGAAGCGATGCGTTTGGCAAGGCGTTCAACAAACGGCCATAACTCGTCGGCCGGCAAAGATCGATTCACCCAGCCATACCGCTCAGCTTCAAAAGCGTCGAAGTCGTCACACCCGAGCACTACCTCAAGGGCGCGACTGCGTCCCATCAAACGAGACAAACGTTGCGTACCACTACCACCAGGAATGATTCCAAGAGCCACCTCGGGTTGACTAAAAACTGCGCCTGGATGATCAGTAGATGGCAACGCTGCGAATCGCATATCGCAACTCAGCGCCAACTCACTTCCCCCGCCGCCAATACGTCCCTCAATGACGGCGATAGTGGCCTTGGGCATAGTACGCAATGTCTCACACATCACGTGATACGAATTCAGTTCAGTCGCTGGCGGGCTATTCGTCGGGAAAGTCAAAATTGCCGCAACATCAAAATGTGCGATAAAGAAATCTGGATTGGATGATGACAGCAATACAACTCGCACTTCATCATCAACTGCAAGATCACCAATGACTTGGGCTGTCTCTAGAAAGAAATCAAAAGTGAATAAGTTGATCGGTGGGCTATTGAACACGATCCGCGCAATGCCATCAGCCTTTGTAACGTTAAGCCCTGCCCCCATTGACTTCCCCGATCATTTACTTCAAAAGCGATTTCACGACACTGCGAGTTTCGGCGACTTCATCTGGATTCCCGCCAAACTCGACGGCAGCAAAATCAGTCACTCCAATATCAGCCAAAGCCGAAATTCGTTCGGCGACTTCTGATGCGTTACCGATGATCGCTATGTCGGCTGGCCCTGCGGCACCTTCTTTGTCAAGCATGGCGCGGTAACTCGGCAAATGCCCATAGACAACAAATACTTGTGCAGCCCGAGCGAGAGCTGCCTCGCGATCGTTCGTCACACATACAGGCAAAGCAGCGATCACTCGAGCAGAGTCACGTCCAGCTTTTTCGGCTGCGGCTCGCAGGACAGGAATGGTGTGATTCTGCAACGTTTGGGGACCAGTGCACCATGTCAAGGTTCCGTCCGCAAGGGCTGCTGTCACTTTGAGCATTTGTTCACCAAGCGCAGCGACGACAACATTCGGACGAGTTCCTCCAGGCACATTGACTCCACCATTGACGCGAAACTCCTCACCAGCGTGAGATACCGCTTTGCCTTCTAGCAATGGCATCATCACTTCAAGATATTCCCGCATGTGGCGCACGGGTTTATCAAAACTCATTCCCCACATTCCTTCAACAACCATCTGGTGACTTAACCCGATACCGAGACACAAGCGACCACCCGCAGCGGCATTGACCGTGAGCGCTTGTTGGGCCATCATCATTGGGTGACGGGGGTATGTGGGAACAACGCTGGTGCCGAGTTCGATACGCGGCACTTCGCGCCCGATGATTGCCAACGCCGTGAGAGCGTCGTGTCCAAAAATTTGCGGAGCCCAATAACTAGCAAACCCATCAGCTTCCGTCTGGCGAGCCTCAGCCACCATCTGGTCGATCGTTCCGTCATTGACTGTTCCACCAAAGATTCCTATGCGCATGGTTAGACCATAACGCCAATAGGTTCCCCACAGGTAACTGAGGGTTTAAGCCAAACTCACCAATTCCAGCCAGTCACGACTGAAGTAGTCCACTTGCCCATCAGGCATCAGGAGAACTTTTGTTGGCTTGAGATGCTCAACGAATTCGGTGTCGTGACTCACGAAAATAATCGCACCCTTCCACCCAGATAAGGCCTGCGCCACCGCTTCGCGGCTAGGTGGATCAAGGTTGTTGGTCGGTTCATCTAATAACAAGAGATTGTTGCGACCAACCATCAACATTGCTAATGCAAGTTTAGTTTTTTCGCCACCCGACAAAGTCCCCGACTTCTGATTGACCTTCTCCCCCGATAAACCAAACATGCCAAGCAGACCGCGCAATTGAGTTTCCGTGAGAGCCACACCATTGGGTACTTCGCGACGAATGTTTTCCAGCAGGGTGGCATCAGTATTGAGATTGTCGTGTTCCTGCGCGTAGTAGCCACACTGCACCTGATGACCGAATGAGAAGTTACCGATATCGGCCTGTGTCTCGCCAGCAAGAATACGCAACAGACTGGTCTTGCCCGCACCGTTCAGTCCGAGGACTAACAACCGTTCACCACGACCGAGATCAAATGTGACATCTTCAAATACTGGAGGCCCACCGTATCCCTTGCACAAGTGCTCAGTGTTAATGACGGTGACACCGCACGAAGGAGGATCAGGAAATTTCACCTGCAACACACGACCACCAGTGGGCGCCACAACCTTTTCCCCCTGCAAGCGATCAATACGCTTTTCAATACTGTGCGCCATCGCTGCCTTTGTGGCCTTAGCACCAAAGCGATCGACAACAGTTTGCAAACGGTTGATCTCTTTGGATTGCAAGGCCGCTTTTTTGATCATTCGTTCTTCATCTTCGGCGCGCGAACGACGGTATTGGCTGTATGTCCCTTTGTATTCAACGATATGCCCCGTCGCATCTTCGGCATCGCGATCAAGATGCAAAACGCGTGTGATGGCCTCATCAAGTAGTTCAAGGTCGTGACTGATCACGAGAAGTGCGCCACGATACTGCCGCAAGAAACCCAATAACCAATTCTTGGCATCAATGTCTAAGTGATTCGTCGGTTCATCCAGTAACAACACATCACTTCCAGCAAACAAAATGCGCGACAACTCCACTCGACGTCGTTCTCCACCCGATAAAACCCCGACGCCGAGATCTAGACGAGATCCGGCCATCCCAAGGCCCGCAGCAATGCTGCGCGCTTCACTTTCCGCGGCGTAACCACCCTTCAGTGAAAACTCTTCTTCAGCGCGGCTATATCGCGCCACATTACGTTCGCTGGAATCTTCCTCCATAGTGATCCGCAACTTCTCGAGTCGCATCAAATCATCATCAATATTGCGACCAGATAAAATGTGTGAAATCGCAGTACGACCGTCATAGATACCGGCGATGCGTGGATCTTGAGGAAGATACCCGAAGCCTCCCTTGCGCATGATTTTTCCGGCTATCGGTTCGGCTTCGCCGCCGAGCACCTTGAACAAAGTGGTCTTCCCAGCCCCATTACGACCGACCAGCCCAACCTTGTCTTTGGGCATGACAGTGAAGGTCGCCTCTTGAACAACGAGACGACCGCCAATCTCTACCGAAAGATCATGGACCGCAAGCACCCCCCAAGTGTGTTGCCTCAAAAGCCCCAGCACAACCACAGTGACAGGTATCCGAAAGATAGTTTGCCGGCGAAGTTTGTCTGTCTTCAGGGAGTGCTGGTTGAAGTGGTCGTAGACGAGTCCTCAGGAATTACCGAATCCGTCGTTTCACCTGCAGGCACGGTGTCAATTGGGCCGACAACGGGCGGCAAATTCACGAGTGGCGAATCATCAGTGAATTCAGATTTCAAGCAGGTGCCAGATTCAGCACCCGGAGCGGTCCCCAAAACCTTGACGAGTTCTTGCAACAACACCACATTGCCCTGCACGGATGGGTGAATCTTGTCGTTCCAGAGAATGCCCGGCGCTTTGGAGATTTCACGCCAGTCGATCAACCACAAATTGGGTCGCGTTCTTAACTCTTCCTCAATCACCATATTGACTTCTTTAATGATCGGCTTAAATTCAGTCACCGTAAAAATAATGACTGGTCGCGGCGACAGTTCATCGAGGATCTTGTTGAGCGTCTCTTGATAAAAATCTTGTTTAGCGCCATAATTGGTGCCAAGAAAAATAACAGCAGCATCAAATCCTTGGGGAAGTTTTTTGTTGACTACGCGTAAACCAAGATCAATTGCTTTGCCGACTTCGGCCTCAACTGAAACCTGCCATCCAAGGGGAGTCAAAGTTTGACATGCAGCGTTGCCGAATCGCCTAGATAACCCCGCCAATATTGAGTCACCGATCAACAGCAACCTGGGTCCAACAGCCACCTCACCGACCGTGAGTTGTCGTCTCCCAACTGGAGTCAAGGATTCACTATCTGAATTAAAACTTGTGCCAGAACTGTGGTTCGGAAGTATCCCGACTCCTGGCACCGTGGCCGACACTGGGCCAGTTGGCGGAGCCAAAGAACCGGTATCCGAACCGCAGGAACCAAGCGCCAACAAAAGCCCCAGGCCCGCGACAAAGAGAACGTTGCGTCGTCCTGCATGGATCACTTTGCCGAACCTTGCTGACGAATCGTTGTTAGTTCTTCGTGTATCGCTGTCAAGAGAGCAACTTCGGCGGGGGGTGGGGACGCAGTCTGTGGGCCAGTCGCTTTGTTATACGCCTTCAACATCAAGAACAACACAAAAGAAACTGAGACGAAGGTGACCGCCACAGTCAAAAATGCCCCAAAGCGAATCTCAGCGTCATTGATATTCAAAATCAAGGCGTTATCGAAATTCGGTTGACCAAATGGAATTGCCACGATCGGCATAATCAGATTTTCGACGAGTGCCGTTACTAAGCGCGCGAATGTCCCACCAATAACGAAACCAACAGCGATTGCTAGAAGGTTGCCCTTGTTGATGAAGTCATGAAACTCCTTGAGCAGTACGGTTTTTCGAACTCTTTTCATAATCCAATGATCTTAGCCCGTAACAATCAACCTCGGCTTGCAGACATTAATGTGACAGGCGAGGGATGAACCGTTGAGCAGACCAACTGAACTTCTCATTGATCAGATTGATGCTCGACGCGTACTGCGCGCCGATACCGCTGAGGAAAATGCCCACCTTGTGAGTTACAACTTTGCGGCGTACGCGATCGTTCTCTTGGTTCTCTCGTGGATCGTTATTTTGCTCGCCATCTGGCTAGCAATCACTGACTGATCGCATCGCCATGTCCTTCTAGATCTTCAAAGCGGTCAACATTGCGCAAGGTCGGAAAGAAAATGGAATACATTGCGACGACTCCGAGAGTGGCGATACCACCGCCGATGACTGCGGTCTGGGTTCCAAATGCATGGGCGGCTACTCCGCTTTCGAAGGCTCCCAATTCGTTACTCGCTCCGATGAAAACGTTTTCTACTGCCATGACTCGCCCACGTTTGTCATCAGGCGTCACAAGAGGTACCAAGGTGCCACGGATATAGACACTGATCATGTCTGCCCCAGCGAGGATCACTAATGCCACGAAAGCCACAAAGTAAGAAGTTGTCACGCCTAGAACCACCGTGGCGATGCCGAACAGACCCACGACAAAAAGCAAAGTGCGACCTACTTTGCGAGTGACTGGCCGAGATGCCAATAACACCGCCATGATCGCTGCCCCAATACCTGGAGCGGCACGCAACCATCCATATGCCACGTCTCCAACGTGTAAACGATCCTCGGCGATTGCCGGCAACAGTGCTACTGCTCCGCCGAAGAGAACAGCGAAGAGATCAAGCGAAATAGCGGCCAGCAAAATTGGAGTTTTCCGAATAAAACGCAAACCAGCGAGGGCCGTATGCAATGAAACTTTTTCTGCAGGATCTTTGGGCTGATCTTTCAAAAATGGTCGAGCAATCTTGACTGCCAATAGAAAGGCCACGCCGGCGCCAATGAGGACTGCTGATACGAAATAAGCCAGCGCAGGACTACTGGCATAGATCAGTCCACCACTTGCAGGTCCGATAATGGCTGCCGAAGTCCAGGTTGCAGAATACAAAGCAATCGTGCGCGGTAAGGCGCCGTCGGGAGCAACCATCGGCGGCAATGAGCGAACAGATGGAGCGGCGAAAGCCCTGAAGGTTCCAAACAGTACAGCAATGACAAACAATGGCCACACCGCTGTCGGGTCTGACAACGCGTAAAGACCGAGGAGCACCGAACATAAAAGCTCACCAGCAATAGCAATTGAGCCAATGATTTTACGATTGAAGCGATCAGCCACCGAACCAGTCACCAAAACTAATAATGCCGCCGGCAAGAACTCTGCCAAACCCAATAGACCAATATCTAGTTCGCGACCCGTGATGTCGTAGACCTGTTTACCCAAAACGGTGGCCTGCAACATGATGCCCGAAGACGTGAAAATACTGGAGCCCAACAAATTGCGCACTGGCCCAACGCGCAACAGTTGGCGAGTGCTTTGTCCGGGATTTGTTATTTTTGATTCAGACACAGGGTGATTACCCTAGCCAAACCTGCTAAGACCTTCTCTATGACTTCACTCGCTGATGAAACCCGCTGGCTTGATGCAACCGCTCAGGCCGAACTCATTGCCTCTGGGAAAATCTCACCCTTAGAGATGGTCAACGCCGCCATTGAACGCATCGAACGCTACGACGAGGCCCTGAACGCTCTCACCTATCGCTGGTTTGATTCGGCAAGGACTCTTGCTGCATCCAAAGACCTACCGCAGGGTCCGTTGCACGGTGTGCCATTTCTACTCAAGGATCTTTACGCTGCAGAGGCTGGCAAACCGCTCAGCAATGGCAACAAGGCGTATAAAGCAGCCAACTATGTATCGACGCAAGATACGACGTTGGTCGGGCGTTATAAAGCTGCAGGACTCATCACTCTTGGACGTACAAATAGTCCTGAACTCGGCAGTGTTCCGATTACCGAACCCGAGGCATGGGGACCGACGCGCAATCCGTGGGATCTTTCACGTACTTCAGGTGGGTCAAGTGGTGGATCAGCGGCTGCGGTGGCGTCGGGGATGGTGGCGATCGCTCACGCTAGTGATGGTGGTGGATCGATTCGAATCCCCGCTTCATGTTGCGGATTGGTCGGATTGAAAACGTCGCAGGGGCGTATCTCTATGGGCCCCGCACGCGATGAGAGCAACCTCGGTGTTGAGCATTGTGTGAGTCGAAGTGTGCGCGATACTGCACTGCTCTTAGATGCCACACATGGGCCTGGTGTCGGCGATGTAATTATTGCAGCAGCGCCTATTCGTCCTTATGTGCAAGAAGTTGGTGCCGACCCCGGTCGATTGCGAATCGGTCTACTTGATCACAACCCACGCGGTGGTGACACACACCCCGACTGTGTTGAAGGGGTGCGACAAACTGCCAAACTCTTGGAATCTCTCGGGCATCATGTTGAGCAAGGTTGGCCGGAAGTCTTATCGGATACCGAAATAAGTAGCACCTTTGGCGTGTTGTGGAGTACCAATATGGGAACCGCCATTCGACGCTTCAGCGAAGCCCTCGGTCGCCCAATGACCATTGATGACATTGAAGCAATGAACTGGGCCCAAGCCGAATTCGCCAAGGGTCTCAATGGTGTTGACTTTGCCCTGGCGCAATCTGCGTCAATCAAATTTCGCCGTGCTGTTCAATCTTGGTGGACTCAAGGGTGGGACTTACTATTAACGCCCACACTCGCTAGCCCACCATTAGCCGTCGGTTCAATGCCCAACAATGCCGCCAACCCGATGGCGCCCTTACGCATTTCGGGTGAATGGATTACCTTTACTTCACAATTCAACATGAGTGGACAACCCGCAATCAGCCTGCCGTTGCATCGCACCGCAGAAGGTCTTCCTGTTGGCATGCAACTTGTGGCCGCCTATGGTCGTGAAGACTTACTCATTCGAGTTGCTTCTCAGATTGAACAAGCAGTTCCTTGGGCTCATCTCACACCCAGTTTGTGATCAGTCGATATTGCGTTCACCTATCACCGCTGAAATTTCCACACATCCATAAATGTGTGGAAACGCTTCAGGAGCAGCACCTAATCGTTCCACCACGACCTTGCTACTCAACAGGGACTCATCAATCTCTAATAAAACAAGTTCATCATCGGAGAGATCAGCATAAAAGCGATCTCGCACACCTCGCCATTGACTTTCGAAACTGCAATGGGTGTATCCCTCGTGAGCAACAGTCACACCACGAGTTGACCAGATGTACTCCCCTGTCAATTTCGCGGTTTCCCAGTCAGAACGAACTGCCAAATGAAGAATCACCGTGCAGTCCATCCGCCATCAACAACAATCTGTTGGCCTGTCATAAATGAACAGGCATCAGAAGCCAATAACAATAAGGCGCCATCAAGTTCTTGCAGTTCGCCCATTCTCGGAATCGGCGAGTTTTGCTTGAGGAAATTCATGCTGGCCTCATCGTCCATTGCCACAGTCATCTCCGAAGGAAACCATCCGGGACATAATGAATTTACTTTGATGTTTCGGCGGGCCCACTGCAATCCCAGTTCGCGCGTCAAGTTGAGCACGGCTCCCTTTGATGCGCAGTAGTGCGCCTGCTTGACTGGACTTGAACCGACGATTCCAAACATCGAGGCGATGTTGACAATGTTTCCCCCACCGGCCTCCTTCATATATGGAGCACACAATTTTGAGAGATGCCAGATGGCAGTCACATTGACTTCCATTGCCGTGCGAAATGTTTCAAGATCCTCCTCCTCAACAGCAACTTTGTGGCCGACACCCGCGTTATTTACAAGAATCCTTGGGGGCCCCACTTGTCGCACAGTTTCAGCGATCAATCTCTCGCGATCAGCGGCTTCGTTGAGATCAGTCGCAATGACAATTGATCCGGGCAACTCGTGCATTAAGGCTTGCAAACGCTCAACTCGCCGCGCCGCTAGCACCACAGTTGCTCCAGCAGCGTGCAAAGTGCGTGCAAAGTGCGTGCCGAGACCCGACGAGGCGCCAGTGACGATAGCAACTCGACCGTCAATACGAAAGACCGACAGGGGATCATGATTCAATACTTGGTTCATGCTCTCAGGTTAGGGCGATCACAAGTTTCTTAAAGTATTCATCTTGTGTCATAGTGATAAATGGCCTCTGTGCGACACATTGTTTTAGTACACGGGGCGTGGCATGGTGCTTGGTGTTTTAGCGCCCTACAAACTGCACTAGATAGTCGCGGTGTGCCCAGCATCGCCATTGACTTGCCAGGTCACGGAGCATCCACCGCTGCTTTAACCGATCTTTATGGAGATGCTCAATGCGTGGTTGACACTCTTCAGACTTTGCGCTTACGCGGTGTTGACAATGTTGTCCTCGTGGGTCACAGTTATGGCGGAGCGGTCATCACTCAGGCAGCATTCATTGACCCTCGCGTTGCCCATTTGGTTTATGTGGCAGCATTTGTGCCCCAAGCCGGACAAAGTGTTATTTCTCAACTGCTGTCAATGCCTCAACAAGATGTCACATTGGCAAGTGCCATGATTGCCACCGATGATGGCAACAGCGTCATCAATCCCGAGTTGGCGCCGGCCGCGTTCTACGGATCGTGTTCCCCAGAAGTTATTGCTGCGGCGATCGCACGATTGTCTCCACAACCTATGGCAACGATGACTCAAGAAGTGACAGGATCACCTCACGAAGATATTCCCTCAACCTACGTGTTGTGCTTGAGAGATAATGCTGTGCACCCTGAGCACCAAAAAATTATTGCCCAGCTGTGCAACACCCTCGTCACTCTTGACACGGACCACTCGCCCTTCATCTCTAAGACTTTGGCAACTGCCGACATCCTGGAGAGCATTGCCCGATCATGAAGATCCGGGTTGGCTATGGACTCGGTGTTCGCACCACACTCAACGATGACGGCTTTGCTCAAGTCGTGGATGCATTAGAACAATTACGCTTTGACAGTTTGTGGGTCAGTGAGCGCATCGGCAGCGAAGCACCAGACCCGTTGGTGGCGATGTCGTTTGCCGCAGGACGAACGAAAAAGTTGAAGTTCGGCATGAGCGTCATGGTTTTACCTGGGCGCAACCCGGTCATTCTCGCCAAAGAATTAGCCACCCTTGATCGACTATCTAATGGTCGCCTTTTGCCCGCTTTCGGATTGGGTGTGGCCGACCCTCACGAACAACAAGCCTTTGGGGTCGCTCGCGAAGAACGCGCCAAAAGATTTAATGAAGCCCTTGAAGTGATTCGCGCCTGCTGGACTCAACCGTCGGTCACCCATCACGGAACCTTCTTCAACTATGACGACTTGCGAGTTCAGCCAAAGCCATTTCAAAATCCTCCCGATGTGTGGTTGGGAGGAATTGCTCCGAGTGAGTTGAAGCGCGTCGGACGTTTGGCCGATGGTTGGTTACCAAGTTTCGTGACTCCCAGTGACGCCGAGGTGGGACGCATTGAAATTCAGCGTGTCGCCGCCGAACATGAACGCGAAATTGACCCTGAACATTTCGGCGTGTTAATTCCTTATGCTCACGGGCCATTGCCCGACGCTGTCGTCAAAGGTCTGATGAGTCGACGCCCTGATCTTGATGACATCAGTCAGTTGGTGCCACAAGGTTGGCTTGCATTGCAAGATTCAATCAAGCGATTCATTGACGCCGGCATGTCAAAGTTTGTTGTCTTGCCAATTGTTGAGCCAAAAACTGCTCACGAATGGGTTGATCATCTCGCGGTTGCTGCCGATCAGTTACTGCCATTGCAAAACTGATGAGGCAAAAGGCGAAATCCAGGCGTGGACATTGCGGCCAATAGCCTCAATGTCGTAACCGCCCTCTTGCAGAATCAAAGTGGGTATTCCAAGTTGTTTCACCACTTCTCCGCAGCGCCGATAACCGTCAGTAGTGAGCGCAAGATCACTAATCGGATCATTCCAATAGGTGTCGACGCCCAATGACACAATCACCATTGATGGCCCGAATGCGGCGATCTGTTCACACACTCCAGCAAGTCGCGTTACATACTCGTCGTCCTCGGCTTCTGGCCCGAATGCCACATTGATGTTGTAGCCCCGACCTTTGCCGGCACCAACTTCATCTTCATGACCGATGAACCAGGGATAGGCCCGCTTGGGATCACCATGTAGAGAAACAAACTGCACATCGTCACGCTCATAGAAAATCTGCTGTGTGCCATTGCCATGGTGATAGTCGACATCAAGCACAGTGACTTTGGTACCTGTCGTCGAGGCAACATGATGCGCAGCGATCGCCGCATTATTAAAATAGCAAAACCCACCGAACACATTTGCCGCGGCATGGTGTCCAGGTGGACGACACAAACCATAAGCCGAAGGCGCGCCAGCAAGAATTTTCTCTGCTGCTGTGAGTGCCACATCAACCGACGCCCTCGAAGCTATGTATGTACCTTCAACCAGTGGGGTCGCAGTTTCGTAGCACCAATAACCAAATGCAGCCGCCGCACCTTCGGGTGGGCGCGCCGCGCTCATTCCTTCACGTAGACCAACATGCAACATCGCTTCAGGAGCAAACTCATGACGCCCTGTGGTGCGATGGATTTCCGGCCATGCACTTTCCAAATAGTCAATCAGGCCAAGAGCATGCACTGCTTCAATAGGGGAACGACCATGTTCGGTGAGTCCAACAAAGTTGAAGCGCTCATCAGTTTCCAGTTGCTGACGAATCGTCTCGGCACGATCGGGACGTTCATATGTCGGGATTGGCTGACCGAGATTAATTTCCATCTTTGGGTTTTGACGGCGGTGCAGATCGGTCCAAACGACATCCATCAGGCAACACTAAACCGAAAACATGTTCACTCTCTCGATCAACGACCCGTGTTGCGAAATGGCGTGTCAAGAAAAGGTGGCCAGTCGCCACCACCATGCGCTTCAATTGATGCACCGCTGACATATGCCGCTAACGGTGAAGCCAAAAAGACGCACACATCGCCGATCTCCGTTGCGTCCGCCAAGCGACCGATAGGAATTTGACTTCCCGTTCGACGCACCCCTTCTTCGTCGCCGTAGTGAAGGTGTGCAAGTTCAGTGCGAACCATCCCGACGGTCACTAGGTTCACGCGAACTTTCGGTAACCACTCCTGCCCTGTTGTCTGCGTGTAGTTGACAAGTCCTGCCTTGGCAGCACCGTAGGCCGCGACGGTAGGAGCGGGGCGAACAGCTGACACACTTCCGATATTGATGATCGCTCCACCATTGATCTGGCTCTGCATATGACGATTAGCCACTTGGCTACACCACATTGCGGTGAACAAATTCACTGCCACGATCTTTTGCGAGAAATTGGCAGAGACATTGGCAGTATCGGAGGGCGGACTACCACCCGCATTGTTGACCAAGATGTCTAGAGTCCCAAAACGGGCGACGATCTGATCAATCAGTGCCTCGGCCTGATCAAACTCGCGTAAATCCGCCGGATAGGCAGCCCACTCAGGGGGCAAACCCTCGGGGATAGTGCGCGCGCAAACAACAACCTGTGCGCCTGCATCGGCGAATCGTTGAGCGATTCCTCGCCCCACACCCTTAGTGCCGCCCGTAATCAGCGCTACTTGTCCAGAAAAGTCAATGGTGATTGCCACGTGACAAACCTTAGCGGCAACTTTGCGCTCGTTTCTGACGCTTCGTCAGATGCCGAGTACGCTGGAGTGATGGGAATCACCTCGAATATCGACAAGAACGGCATTGCCGAAGTCGTCATGGACTGTCCGCCCGTCAATGCCCTGACCGTTGCGGAATGGTTTGAGGTCGCCGACACCGTGACCGCACTTGGCCGAAATACCAGCGTTCGCGTCGTTGTCTTACGCGCTGAGGGTCGCGGCTTCAATGCCGGAGTCGATATTAAAGAGATGCAGAAGACCGAAGGTTTTGAAGCTCTCCTCGGGGCCAATAAAGGTTGCTACGCGGCTTTTGCCGCCGTCTACGACTGTCCCGTTCCAGTGATATCGGCTGTGGCTGGGTTTTGTGTCGGTGGTGGCATCGGATTGGTCGGCAACAGCGACATCATCATCGCTAGCGACGACGCGTTCTTTGGACTGCCTGAAGTCGACCGTGGGGCTCTAGGCGCGGCCACCCATTTGGCACGTCTGGTCCCCCAGCACAAAATGCGCGCCATGGTCTACACCTCGGCAACGGCCACTGCTGCCGAACTCCACGCATTCGGCAGCATATTGCAAGTTGTCCCCCGCTCAGAACTGCGCGATGCGGCGATGAAAGTTGCTCAAAGTATCGCCGATAAACACCCGACGGTGATTCGCGCTGCTAAAGAAAGCCTCAATGGCATTGACCTGTGGGATGTCAAGCGTAGTTACCGCTTTGAACAAGGTTTTACCTTTGAACTGAACCTGACGGGGGTCGCCGATGAGTTGCGCGATGATTTCGCCGGCACCGATAAAAAAAATAAGAAAGATGGTCAGTAACTGTGTCTGAAATGCGCAACAAATTAATTTCAGAAACTCAAGCCATCGCTTCACTTGAAAATGGGATGACCATCGGTATCGGTGGCTGGGGAAGCCGACGTAAGCCAATGAGTTTGGTACGCGCACTCTTACGCTCTGACATTAGCGATCTCACTGTTGTTTCCTATGGGGGACCCGATGTGGGTTTACTGTGCGCGGCTGGCAAAGTGAAAAAATTGGTCTACGCCTTTGTCTCTTTGGATTCCATTGCTCTTGAACCTCACTTCCGTATCGCTCGCCAATCGGGCACAATTCCTGAGCCAGTTGAATGGGATGAAGGAATGTTGCAATGGGCGTTATTCGCTGCTTCATTGCGCCTACCATTCCTGCCAACTCGCGCCGGTTTAGGCAGTGGCGTGATGGACGTCAACCCAACGCTCAAAACCATCAACTCCCCATACGCCGATGCTGAAGAACTTCTCGCAGTTCCAGCACTTCGCCTTGATGCTGCATTTGTTCATATGAATCGCGCGGATAGTCGCGGCAATGCTCAGTATCTCGGACCTGATCTATATTTCGACGATCTCTTCTTAGGTGCATGCGAGCCAGGCCGTCGTTTCGTCAGTGCCGAAAAAATCATTGCGACAGAAGATCTCTTGAAAGAAGGTACCTTCCATACCCTCAAGATCAATCGCTCAATGGTTGACGGTGTGATTCATGCCCCCAACGGTGCGCACTTCACAACCTGCGAGCCCGACTACGGACGCGATGAGGCATTTCAAAAAGCGTATGTGGACGCCGCACGCGACCCAGAGACTTGGAAAGCATTCAGTGCCCGCTTCTTATCTGGCGATGAATCCTTTTATCAAGAGCAAGTTGTGTTGTGGCGGGCCGAAGTCAAAGCCGCTAAGGAGGCCACAAAATGAGTGACACGCCGGTACTAGCTGATGTCATTGCTGTCGCCTGTGCCGAAGCATGGCGTGGTGACGGGGAAATTTTCGCTTCTGGCATGGGAGTGATGCAAATGCTCGGGGCGCGATTAGCGCGCGCGACTTTTGAACCCGACTTAATGATCAGCGATGGTGAAGCATTCTTTATCGCTGGTGACTTGCCCATCGGTGCAACAGACAAAGTCGTTGAAGGTTGGATCCCGTTCCGCAGTGTTTTCGACACCGTTGCAGGCGGACGCCGACATGTGATGATGGGCGCCAGCCAAATTGATCGCTATGGCAACACCAACATTGCCAACATCGGACCATGGGCCAAGCCAAAGTCGCAATTGCTTGGAGTGCGCGGTGGACCAGGCAATACAGTCAATAACGCCACAAGTTTTTTTATCCCTAAACATCAAACTTCGGTCTTTGTGCCCGTCGTTGACATGGTCAGCGGAGTTGGCTACGACCGCGCCAAGAAAGTTGGTGGGTTCATCGCTCAGCGCCATGACTTACGTCGCGTGATCACCAACCTCGGGGTCTTTGACTTCAATACCCCTGATCACGCAATGCGCCTCGTCACTCTCCACCCTGGTGTCAGTCTTGATGATGTTGTCAGTAACACAGGTTTTGAGTTAGTCGTCCCCGCTGAAGTTTTGATCAGTCGCGGACCCACAGCACAAGAAAGCGCTGCCATCAACATCATTGACCCCAAGGGTCTCAGACTTCGGGAGATTGCCTCATGAGCGTCACTCCACTCCCGCGCTTGCGTACTCCCCTATGCGAACTCCTCGGTGTTGATTATCCGATTATTCAGACTGGAATGGGTTGGGTGGCTGGTCCCAAGTTGGTGAGCGCTTCTGCCAACGCTGGAATTATGGGAATTTTGGCAAGTGCCACGATGGACTTTGACCAACTCAAGACGTCTATCGCTGAGGTGAAATCACGTACGACCAAACCGTTTGGAGTCAACCTACGCGCAGACTCAGCCGATGTTCAAGATCGCATCAGTTTGATGATTGACGAAGGCATCAAGGTTGCCAGTTTTGCCCAAGCACCCAAACCTGAATTGATTTCGCGACTCAAAGACGCTGGTGTTGTCGTGATCCCTTCAATCGGCGCCAAACGCCATGCCGAAAAAGTTCTTGAGTGGGGCGTGGACGCAGTTCTTGTGCAAGGTGGTGAGGGCGGCGGACACACAGGTTCGGTACCAACATCGGTTCTATTACCTCAGGTCGTTGATGCCGTTGCCGGTCGTGTTCCAGTCATCGCTGCTGGTGGTTTTTTTGACGGTCGCGGCCTCATTGCTGCTCTGGCCTATGGAGCATCAGGTGTTGCCATGGGAACTCGCTTCTTACTGACGAGTGACTCATCCGTACCGCAAACGGTCAAGGACTATTACCTCTCACGGGGAGTTCTCGACACTGTCGTCTCGGTGCAAGTTGATGGTGTGCCTCATCGTGTCTTGCGTACCGAATTAGTTAATCAACTTGAGAGTGGACGCGGAAAGTTTTTAGCATTGCCACGCGCTGGAATCAATGCCTTGCGGTTCCGCAAAATGACGGGTGCAAAACTCCATGACATGTTGCGTGAAGGACTGACAATGAAGAAATCTATGGACCTAAGTTATTCACAGATGGTGATGGCGGCGAACACGCCAATGCTGCTCAAGACATCACTAGTAGACGGCAAAACAGAATCTGGTGTGATGGCTAGCGGACAAGTCGTGGGGGTTATCGACGACCTGCCAACTGTCAAAGAGTTGGTTGAGCGCATTATCACCCAAGCCAATGCTGTCTTATTAGACCTCGAACACCGCTAACTATCAGTCAGGGAATATGCGCTATGGCTATCACCACTCTGCACGGACCACATGATGTACACCAAAGTTTGGGCAAGCACCTTGGTTACAGCGAGTGGATGGAAATTACCCAAGATCGAGTCAATCTTTTTGCCGTAGCAACGGGAGATCACCAATGGATTCACGTTGACCCTGAACGCGCCAGCAATGGACCTTTTGGGGGCCCCATCGCCCACGGATATCTGACCTTGTCAATTTCTAATTTATTTTTACCGCAAATAGTCGACGTGCAAGGTTTCTCGGCGGGAATTAATTATGGGACCGACAAAGTGCGCTTTCCATCCCCAGTCAAAGTTGGCTCGCGCGTTCGCGGAGGCGCCGAATTAACGGCAGTCACTGAAGTTAAAGGTGGCTTACAAACCACGATCGTCATCACAATAGAAATTGAAGGCTCCAGCAAGCCAGCATGCGTGATCGAATCAATCAGCCGTTGGCTGACATCTTGAAATCACTTAAAACAAACATTAAAGGAAAATATGTCAGTTCTTGATCTCTACAAAATGAGTGGAAAAGTAGCCTTACTCTCTGGTGCCGGACGCGGTATCGGCGCTGCCAGCGCCCTCTGCCTTGCTGAGGCGGGTGCAGATATCGCGATTATGGCGCGTAGCGTTGATCAACTTGAATCAGTCGCCTCTCAAGCGCGGGCGATGGGTCGCCGGGCAATCGTGGTGCCTTGCGACGCCAACAATGCCGATGATGTGACTGCCGCAGTGCAACGTACGGTTGACGAACTCGGGCGCATTGACACAGTGATCAGCGTGGTCGGTGGCTCTATGCCCCAACCATTTATGAATACCAGCGACCGCGACCTGCGCAATGCCTTCGAGAACAATGTCATTAATGGATTACGTTTGGTGCGTGAATGTGTGCCGCATCTGCTGACAGCAGGTGCTGGAGTAGTTGGGGCATCATCAATCGTTATGGTCTCAAGTGCGATTGGCCATGTGGTCGGGCGGGGTTATGTGGCCTACGGTTCCGCCAAGGCAGCGCTTGACCATGCTGTTGAACTTATGGCCGCCGACCTCAATCCAAAAATTCGTGTCAATGCGGTGGCCCCAGGAGCGATTCTCACCGAGGCCTTAGAAATCGTCGCCACAAATCCCGAACTCCGCGCCGCTATCGAGGGCGCTACACCCTTGCGACGACTCGGGCAGCCCAATGACATCGCTGCTGCAGTCTTGTTTCTCGCCAGTGCCGCCTCAAGTTACATCACAGGTCAAATCATCGCTGTTGATGGTGGCGTGACAACAACCAACTTCAATTTCCCCATTGCCGATCTGTGAGTTCAAGCCCCGACAACACTGTGCAAGATAAGCGACACAGTTCGTTAGGCGCGTTTCGACATCGTGATTTTGCAGTCTTCTGGACTGCTGCGGCGATTTCCAACGGCGGTAGTTGGATGCAATTAGTCGCCGTTCCTGCATTGCTCTATGACATGACCGGAAGTTCCACCTGGCTCGGCGTTTCATCAATGGCAGGATTATTGCCGGCAGTCTTATTGACCCCGTACGCTGGAGTGCTGGCGGACCGCATGAGCCGTCGCAAGATTTTGCTGTATACCCAAAGTCTGCAGATGCTCTGTGCCTTTACCTTGTGGACATTGTATCTCACTGGTTCGCTAAGTCCGATGTTGATTGTCACCATTGGTCTCGTCGGCGGAGTCGCCACAGGATTCCAAACCTCTGCTTGGCAAAGTTATGTTCCGTTACTTGTTCCACCCGAAGAATTGCTTGATGCAGTCAAACTCAACTCGGTACAATTCACCCTGGCGCGTGCAATCGGGCCAGGTTTAGCGGGGATTGTGATCAGCACACTTGGAACCGGCGCAGCGATATTCATCAATGCTGTTACTTATCTTTTAGTGATCAGTGCCTTGTTCATCGCCCGCCCGAAGCAAGTCATTGCTCTCGCCAGTGCCGGCAAGGTACGCGATGTCATCAAGGTTGGTGGCGCTTTCGTGTGGCGCAATCGCCCACTGCGAATTGCCGTCTTCCTAGCTTTTCTCACCTCATTGTGTGGGCAATCACTGCAACACATCGCACCAGCAATCGCCGACCGTATCTTTGATCGCCCTTCTACCGACAATGCCGGTCTTCTTGTGGCACTTGGTCTCGGAGCTTTAACTTCCTCATTTGTTTCCGTTGCCATCGGAGATCGTATTCAACGCTCGACCCGACTTTTGGTCGCCTTAGTGTTGTACTCCATCAGCACGATGCTGATCCCCATTACTTCGCTCTATTGGGTCGGACTTGTTGCCTACTTCATTGGAGGTCTGGCATCTCTGCAGTCCGCGGTCGCATTAAATACGTTGATTCAAGGAACCGTCCCCGATCATTTACGGGGTCGTGCTTTGAGTTTCTATGTTTTGGGCATTTTGGCTGGAATTCCTCTTGGGGCATTCACCCTCGGACGTTTGGCGGATGTTTTTACGATGCGTATCGCCTTATTCGGTGATGCCACGGTCCTATTACTGGCAGTCATCATTTTGATCTCGCGGGGTTGGTTGTACGACCTCAATGCGACAAAGATTGATGATGTGCAGATGACGAACGCCCCGACATGAAATATCCCGAAGGAATCAATCTGGAGTACGACCAGGAGAGGATCAGTCTGGGTTCGTCACTTCGTCGACTCGGTCACGCCGTCGTCGGACATGAAGCCGAGATCGACCAATTACGCGAGGCCCGAATTTCGATTGATGCCCTCAGTCATACACTCGAGTCCACACCGGCCCGTATCCGCGATGTGGCGCAATTTCTTGGATCAAAGGCCGTCGAAGTCCCAGACGGTGCGGTTATTACTAGTCACATGTGTCGTCCTGGCTCGGGACCAGGAAGCCCCCACGGGCTTGACATGGTGGTGCGGCGCAGTGGCGAACGTATTGAAGCGCGCTTTCAACTCGGTGCCTCCGTTGAAGGTGCCCCACAGCGAAGTCATGGCGGAATCGTGGCCTTAGCGCTTGATGATGCGATGGGATTCGTGCTCAATCTCATCCACACCGTGGCCTACACCGGCGAACTTACTATCCGCTACAAATCGGCCACCCCTCTGCATCGCCCGCTCGTGATCCAAAGTTGGTTGGGTAAACGCGAGGGGCGCAAGCTTTGGCTTGAGGCTGAACTACGCGAAGACTTTGTAGGTGCACCAATTATCGCTACAGCAACTGGTCTATTCATTTCGATTGAGGCGTACTGAATCTTTTCTGACAAACTGTGAATTGAGTTATAGGGGGATACATGTCCATCACTGATCATCAACAACTTGCCAGCGATCGTTTCCCGCGGGAACTCGTTCGCCGTCTGTTAGATAACTATCGGGGCAAGACTCTTGATCATGCCCCGAGTTCGATGACTGAGCCAGCCACTGTTTTTACTGACACCACACGTTTTCAAAAAGAAGTCGAGGTTTTATTTCGACAGGGTTCACACATCGTGGGATGGACTGGCGAACTTGCAAGGCCTGGAACATTTGTCACGAAAAATGTGGCCGGTCATCCGGTTCTGATTACTCGAGCCGAAGATGGAGTGCTTCGCGCTTTTCGTAATGCCTGCAGTCACCGTGGAGCCCAAGTCGCTCAGGGTTGTGGTGAAGCACGTCGCCTCACCTGCCCCTACCACTCGTGGTCCTACGAACTTAACGGCGACCTCGCTGGACAACCACAGGCCTACGCATTCAGCGATATTGATAAGAGCACTCTCGGACTCGCTCCTCTACCGATCGCCGATGTGGCTGGATTGATTGCTGTCAGTCTCAGCGACGACGGTGATCCGGCCGCTGCTTTCGCCGACGTCGAACCTCAACTACGTTGGTGTGGCTACGACCAACATGAAGTTGTCTGCCAGCACACTTGGACCCTCAGAGCAAACTGGAAGATTGCTTTCGATGTCAATCTGGAGTCGTACCATGTGGATTATCTCCATCGCGATACCTTGTCAAACCTCGTACTGCACAATCCGATTTACGACAGTTTTGGCAAGCATGCACGTTGGGGATTTCCAACGACGGGCGCTGAAAAAGTTGTTGATCTCCCGGAAGAACATTGGCCTGCGATCATGCCCGTGAGCATCATCCATACTTTGTTCCCGAGCACCGTGTTATTAGAAACGCCAGTGAGTTGCCAAATGTTTCGTATCTATCCTGGTGACAATGTCAACGAATGCACCGTGGATCTTACGGAAGCTTCGCTGAAGCCCATTACCAATGAACAAGATCGTGCCGCCCGCCAAAAGGGGGCAGATTTCGCGGCTCTTGTCGTGGGTACTGAGGACTTCCCCGCTGCCGAACAATGTCAACGTGGCGCAGAAATTGGTCTCAAGAATTTTGTTTTTGGAAGTAATGAGCCGATGTTGCAACATTGGCATCGAACCTGGCAAAACGCACTCAACAACAAGGAATAATCATGACAACTGTTTCCATTACTCAGGCCTTCGCCGACAAAGCCGCTCAAGCCCCCGATCGTGTGTCAATCACCTGCGGCGACCAATCAGTGACGCGGGCCGAACTTGAAAGCCGCACCAACCGTCTTGCTCGGGCATATGCCAATCTCGGCGTCTCCCAAGGTCGCTATGTCACTGTCGCTCTACCTAACTCGGTTGAATTCTTTGAAGCCGTGGTGGCTATCTGGAAACTCGGTGCGACACCTCAGCCAGTGAGTTATCGCCTGCCGGATCGCGAGCGTCAAGCCATTGTTGAATTGGCAGATGCTGCACTCGTTGTTGGCGTTGCCTCACAAGCCCATCCCACGCGGACAACTGTGCCGCAAAACTTTGAACCTGACCCCGCTCTGAGTGATGCTGCGTTACCTGATTTGATTTCTCCAGCGTGGAAAGCCCCAACCTCTGGAGGATCAACAGGGCGACCTAAGTTGATCGTGGCTAGTGATCCAGGAACGGTCAATGTCGGCGCGCCGGGCATGGGACAACAAGTGGACGGAGTGGTCTGTATCCCCGGACCGCTGTATCACAACGCTCCATTTTCGTTTGCGAGTTCTGCTCTCTTTCACGGTAACCACTTAGTGTTATTGCCTCAATTTGATGCGCAAGCCACTTTGGTAGCTGTTGAAAAACATAGTGCCGACTGGATCTTGCTTGTTCCAACGATGATGTCGCGTATCTCGCGTCTTGCCGATGATGTGAAGAATCGTTACGACCTCTCATCTTTGGTAGCGATTTGGCATATGGCCGCACCCTGCCCACCATGGCTCAAAGAAGAGTGGTGCAACTGGCTGGGTGGTCAAAGAATCATGGAGTTGTACGCAGGCACCGAAGCCCAAGCGGTCACCATTATTCGTGGAGACGAATGGCTGGCACATCGGGGTTCTGTTGGACGTTGTGTCGGAGGAGAAATGAAAGTTCTTGACTCAGACACCTACGAAGAATTACCTCCCGGCACGGTGGGTGAAATCTTCATGCGCAGTGGCCGTGGTGCTACCTACAAGTATCTCGGTGCAGAAGCACGCGTCTCACCCGACGGATGGGAAAGTTTGGGCGACCTCGGCAAGATTGACGAAGAAGGTTACGTCTACCTCACTGATCGACGTGGCGACATGATCTTGTCGGGTGGGGCCAATATTTATCCTGCCGAGGTCGAGGCAGCTTTGAGTGAACATCCCGACGTGGTCTCATCAGCAGTCATCGGACTCCCCGACGAGGACCTGGGTAATCGAATTCACGCTGTAATACAGATCTCTCAGCCGATCAACGAAGATGAATTGCGAGTATTCCTCAACGATCGCTTAGTGCGATACAAGGTGCCACGAACTTTCGAGTTCACCACTGATGCAGTGCGCGATGACGCTGGCAAGGTTCGTCGCTCGGCCCTGCGTGATGAGCGCTCGTAATCCCCAATGAAGCAATTCTCTATCGGGTTTTACTTTTTCGTGAAAGTAATCGGTAGCGACTGAATTCCGCGCACAAATGAAGCGTGGCCATAGGTCGGTTGAAAATTAGGATCTGAGAAACGAATGTCACCGATGCGATCAAAAATCTCTTTGTAGATAGAGCGCAATTCAAGCCGCGCTAAGGCAGCCCCAAGGCAGAGGTGTGGGCCCCAGCCGAAAGCGATGTGCGGGTTGGGGTTACGGGTGACATCAAAGTCATGAGGATTTGTAAAAACATCTTCATCGCGATTCGCTGCCGTGTAATGCATCATCACTTGTGAACCTTCAGGGATCTTGACACCGCGTATCTCAACATCTTGCAATGTCACCCGCACCATATTGACAATCGGGGTCACCCATCGTAAACATTCTTCAATCGCTCGATCAAGATCTTCTGGTGAACGACGCGCTATCGCCATCTGTTCAGGGTTTCTAATCAGAGCTTCAAGTCCCCCAGCGATGACATTTCTCGTGGTCTCATTACCCCCAACCAAAAGGAGCAATGAGTTCCCCACCACATGAGCATCATCCATCGCCCCACCGTCTTCCGTGGCATGGACTAATTTGCTGACCAAATCTTCACCTGGGTTTTTCTTACGCTGTTCAATGACTTCGGAGATATAGATGTAGTACTCAAAGGCTGCATTAGCAACATCATCGGTCACATATCTCGGATCGTCGGCCCCTGCGATCATGGCATCGCTCCAGTGCTGCAACTTGTCATAGTCGCTCTCCGGAGCACCCAACATCTCTCCGATCAATGTCATCGGTAGAGGTTTAGCAATGTCCTCAACGATGTCAGATGAGCCCTTCAACACAACAGCATCAACAAGTCGCCGTGCAACCTCATTGACGTGATCTTTATATGCCGACATTTGCCGTGGCGTAAAACCGCGGGCCAC
>CALGTP010000359.1 GCA_937902105.1 uncultured Actinomycetes bacterium | reverse complement strand
CGGTAGCGGGCGTTCACGGTGACGTCCATCTCACCCACGTGCGTAGCACGGATAACGTGGCCGTTAGCAACACGGACATCGCGCCCGCGCGGATTGGTGGCCGTGACGCGAGAGAGCTTATGCGCGTTGTCTACCATATGGCTAGTGGCGCCGCTGTCGATGAGCATCTCTGCGACTCCATCGTGGTGGCCGTGAATCGGGGTCATTAAACCAGACTCGATCCGGTCGCCGAGGAAGGCAAATTCCGCCGGCATGAGGGAGGTGTCGACACACGAGAAGGTGAAGCACGGTTCCGCTTCGAAGTGCTGGTTGAGCAGGGAGCCTGCCGCGGCACCGATGGCGGCGGCGGTGGCTATCGACGTCGGGCCCAGGTGGCGAGCACTATTCGGCGGCGCAGATTGGGTCGGAGGGGCGAGGGCGTGTCCGGTCTGGGCCCCCGTGACGACCAGGATGGTGGCGAGGCGGCGAGGCGTGGGCAGGTAGCGCCGAGACGCGGCTACAGCCAGAAGAACACCGACGAGGGCGATTCCAGCACAGGCGACTACGGCGCGGCGCATCGGAGATTTCGCCGGTGCGGGAAATGGCCACCCGTACACCTCCTGGGCTCCCTCCGTGGCATGCATTGGCTCACCGAAGATATCGAGAGGATCGATTTCGTCGGTGGAGATCGCGGCGGCGCCAATTTCGTTGGTGTATGCTCCCGGAGCGCGTTCTTGATTAGGATTTCCCGGGCTTGATTCGGCTTGCATGCCGATTTCCGAGTTTTCCTTCTCTTTGGGCGAGGTGGCATTACCGATCGCTCGGGCGGGTCTGAAGGGCGCGCGGCCGCCCCGGTAGCCACCGCGGCCACCGCGGCCACCGTTGCCGCGGCCACGTCCGCCTCGCCCGCCGCGGCTGAGCCCGGAGAATGGGCCACGTCGAGTGCCGGATGTCTTCATCCGGGAGACGAGCGACATGAGGCGGTCGATGACCTGCGTCCTGTCAGCCTTTGGCGACGGGCACTCGGCCTGCCTGTGGCCTAGCCCGAAGCAGTTGTAGCAGCACAGCTCTTGCTCGAGGGCGGTCATGACAGCCATTGCGACCTCGCTATCCAGCGATTCCATGAAAGCAGCGAGCTCGTCGACGGTCATGCCTTCGTACGAGTTCCAGACGAGTTGGGATGTAGCAGCGGCGCAGGCATCCTCGAAGGATTCGTACTCAGTGGCGTAGCATTCCTCAGAGGCAGCGTTGGCGTCCTCTACGGCCATGCCATCGGCCCGGTTGGACGGACCCATGCGGGCCGGCCGTGCAGTTGGCGCGGCAGGTTTGAGCTCGCCTCGCTTGAATGCTGAGCGCCACATCTCGTCGAAGTGCTGCGCGACAGCACGACGGTTCCATCCGCCAGGAACAGCTGGAAGCACGCCTACAGCAGCCACGGGCTGCGTGTAGAAGCGAGCATCGCGATTGCCCGGGGGGCACTGCAGAAGCGAATCGGCGGCCTGGGCGAGAGTAGGCGGGATGATGATTGCACCGAGCATCTTTTCGGTCATTGAGTCATCGCTGAAGCGATTGGCGATGGGCAGATCCGAGTTCTTCTTCACGATCAGACGGTTGAAGTCTGTGATCGTTGCCTCGGTAATGCCTACGTCCTTAAGTATCGTCAGACCGTTGTACTCTAGGATCTTGGTGTTGATGTGTAACGCAGAGGCGGGTTCTTCGCATTCGCGCCGTATGACTAGCCATGCGACTCTGCCGTTAGATCTGTCTTGTGGATTGACAGCTAAAGGTCCAGCCTCAGCTCGGATCACGGCCTTGAGCGAGTCGTCGTCCATGTGTTGTAGGAGGGCCGAGTAGCTTTCCCTTCGGCGTTGGGTGCGGCGGCGCGTTTGGACAGCGGTTAGACCGGCCTGGGGGTCTTGCCCGAGGTAGCAGTCAGCCCAGCTAGCATCTTCATCCCCCTTTCCTGCTGCAGCATCGAGGAAGTCTTTCGCCCACTCAGTAAATTGGTACCCCCTCTGACCAGCGAACTTGGCTGCGATGAGGCGGGGTTGCGATTCGGTAGAACTCATTCAGCAACGTCGTAAAGTATCCTCGGTAGAGGCTCCACTTGTTGCAAGAGTTCGTGAATAGCTCCTCTGATCCCCACGTAGGCGACCGAGAGGGAAGAAGTGGGCGGAGACCGCTTACACTAGCTTTACCAACACAACTCAGGGAATCCAACAGACACAACCCAAAGATGGGTGAACACGGACGGACGAGATATACCAACTCCTCCCCTGACCTAAGGTCACACCGACCCTACCCACATGGGAGGTCTTGCTGGACCTCGATCGAGATCAGGTGAGTTTCCCCACTTGTCTCGCGACACACCCCCGCAGCAAGACATGAGGAAGCTAAGAGGTAGCGGGGCGCTGTAATGCGCGAGCACCGAGCTTGAGGGCGTTGGTACCGTATGCATTGCTCCGTAACCGTGAAAGCAAACCTGTGTCAAGCGATTCCCAGCCGCCGCGACGAGATCCTCGCGGTCCTTGGATATGCATGGGGGCATCTCACCCTCTTGGCTGGAAGAATCGTTCCGATACTACATACCGAGTAGCATCTTACGGAACTTTGTGAACGTTAGGTAAGGAAGCGGCTTGGTGAAGATGTCGGCGGGCATCTCGTCGGTCTTGAGGTGCGATACCGTGACGATCTTGCGCTGGTACAGGTCGCGCACGTAGGTAATCCACCGCTCGAAGTGCTTAGTGCGGCCAGAGGCGCCATGCGACTTGACGATGTCAATGGCGGCGGTATTGTCGATGAATGCGTTGATGACGATCTGTGGCGTAGCCTTGGGGCGGAGCTCAGCCAGCAGCTGCTTGACGAACATCGCGTCCCTGCATCCCAGAGAGAAAACAGCCGACTCGGCTTCGGCGCTGGAGAGGGGAACGATCTTCAGCGATTTCGCCGCCCAACTAAGCGCTGCACCCCCGTAGCACGAGGCATAGCCAGCCATCGGGCGAGGGTTCTCGTTTCCCCAAGAGCTATCGGTGTAGAGGCAGAGCTTCTCATCGGGTCCGTAGGTGATCCCGAGCTTCCGGGTACGCTTGAGGTAGCTGACGATCCCGAGGGCTGCGTCGAGCGCGGCGGGCGAAGGGGAAGTCATCAGCTTGGCCAGGAACGCCGTGTGGAAGGAGATATCCGGGCGAGTCATGGCTGATGCGTAGAGGATGCTCCCGACGATAGACATGAATCCTTGCTCGATCACTTTGCGCTGCTCCTCCTCAGTACCGGGACTCAGCTTCGAGAACGCCAGCAGGCTTTCATCGTCGTCCTTGATCGGAGTGTTCCACAACTTTGTCCACAGCTTGGACTCGGAGCCATGCATAAACTTGTCGAACATGGCGTCGATGTATCCCGTCTGCGTGAGAGTGATGGTCTTGTTCTTTCGGTCGCGGGAGATCTCTATGTTGATGAAGGTCTTGGGCTCTGCGACCAGGTCCTTGCACCTGAACCGCGTCCGGTAATCCGACCAGAACTTGTCAGCGAGGTCACGACGGCCACGTGGAACAATGATCAGGAAGTCGTCCACCCAGATTCCTACCTTGATGTTGATCGTCTCTGAGCCGATGGTGACAGGGATGATCCAGATGTTCGGGTCGATGGACTGCTTTCCGTTCAGCGCTCGAATCTTCGCGAAGCTCTCGTTCTGGAACAGCCAGCCTGATTGCGGCAGCCCCTCGATGGACATGAGGGCTTTGATTACCTTGCCCTTCATGTTCAACTGCGGCGGAG
>CALGTP010000358.1 GCA_937902105.1 uncultured Actinomycetes bacterium | reverse complement strand
GCTTGATTCCTTCGTAGTTAGGGCAATTCTTGTCAAGAATGCCGTAACCCTCGAGGGGAGGCTCTACAAACCCTTTAAGAAGCTCGGGGCAGCAAAGCAGAAGCAGATCAATGCCTGCCTTTGACCGCCCGAGCCTGGGGTGCCTGGCCCATACGCCTTTAATGCGGCCCCACGCAGTCGCCATGGACTGGGCCTCTTGACGTTGGACGTTACGCGCCTGAAGAACGGCTTCGATCACCAAAGGAAAACGAAGCGCGTTCGCGACCGCGCCACCTTGGCCGTCGCCGACCAACACGTCAGGGCCGAAACTCGTGATGTCCCGAAGGACCTTGGCACACGAGGTCAGCAAGTCCACCCTGACCCGCTTCACAAGCTTGTCAATGGGCAGGTGGGCCTTTGTGCTCATCTCAAAGTGAGCGCCATCGCCGTTGTCGTCGGTGAAAGGGCCCTCGGAGGTCCTACATATCACCCGGCGACCGGGATTAGCGAGCTCGATGGCTCTGACTAGAGAGGCTACATCAAGATGCCTCTTCTCAGTGGTGAGGTAGTCAGCGACATACAACACACGCAACTGAGGATCAATGCCTGCATTAGACATGATACTAGCCATAGTGGCCACCGCCGCAGGAGCCGCAGGCAAAGGTCCCTTAACCTGCCGCGCTCCCCGGGGTTCCGGCCGATCAGGGATGGCGTCGTCCCCGATGGTCCAAGGGATAGGGTACTTACCCGTATCCTCAGGATAATCGCTGAGATAGCCTTCGAGGCTGAAGCCCCTAAGCTGCCCCACGAGACCTTGAAGGTCCCGAGTGCGCTGAGCATAGATGTCGTCACGATCCACTGGATTGCGACTAAATCCATCGCCAAGCTTCGCGGACCTGCCCGCAAGCGAACGAATCTCACTCCCGTCGCTGATCATTTCACTGACCCAGCGCAAGTGTTTGACATCAATGTCTTCCAACACAGTCTGGCGGGTGAGGTTCGCGTGGTCAGTCCACATAATGGACTTCATGGACCCTAACACCTTTCGGATGGCCCGTTTAACCTCTAGCTGCGCGTAGGCCTCAAGAGTGAGAGGTTGCCACGCCTGCTGAGGAGGGGTAAGACCCTTGCTGTGGGTGACTAGGATCTTGAACTTCGTCATGTCCCGAGTCATTTGCAACCCACTACCACCGAGCGCGATGCCGCTGCAGTCGGCAATTTGTTCGAGAGGGCAGCTACCATCAATGGCCGCTGCTTCATCGAATACCGCGAGCTCGATAGTATTTGCGCACATGCGCTTGATCGCGTTGACAGCTAAGCAACCGCGACTCTTGCCCGCACCGAGCCCACAGTCAGGGAACTCCGTGCCGGGCTTTTGGTACTCCCCTAGGACCTTGGCTGCGTGGCCGTAGTCTACGGGCAAATACCATCGAAGCCAATTGGTGCAACCCAAAAACTGCTGGATATGCAGCTTTTCCCGTAAGGGAGCGAAGTCACGCACTCCTTGCGCGGCTTCGGGGTCACATCGACTTCCTGTTCGGCCCACCCAGTGACCAAGCAGTTTACCCTCAACCACCCCGATCTCTGCCTTATCTGTGCCGAAACTGAACCCGCAAAGGATGCTGCGGTCCAGGAAGGCCTCCAGAGAGACAAGGTGGTCAATGAAGTGCTGTCCAGCACGAGGGTATCGCTGCCGCAAATGCAGCAGCAACTTGTCGTAATAGTAATCCGTGGGAGCTTCCTCCGCGAGTCGATCCACGGCACCTGGTGCTTCCACGATGTGGAACACCGGATCCGTCATGGTGTTGATCGGCTCCGCAGGAACATAGCTCTCTACTCCCGCGAACACGGCGCTAAGCGCTACCCCCATGGTTACTGCCATGCTTAGGAGATTGCTAGATCTGGCCATGCGGGCCTTGCTAGGGCCCTCCTGCATTGTCCAGACAGCGTCCCTGGCTTGCGCTGTAGCGTTGCTCTTCGGCAACGGAGGGTCGGGGGACTTGCAATACTTGCATCCCTGCAACCCCAACGATTCTACGGACTCGGAGAGTCCGCAGCCCACGCATGCGGACGGCGAAAAGATAACCCTGCCGCATTTACTGCAGGTTTCGCCTCCGTAGTCGCGCGCGGCGAAGGTCATGTCCACCGTATTGCAGCTCTTGCAAACGTGGCTCATGGCACTTCCGCCCGCGATGGCCGCGACAACCGCGCCGGGCTCAATTTCACTGCCCCCTGGGGCCGCAGCTATGAAGATGCTTCCCTCATGGGCGCCCGTAGGCCACAGCCCTGGCACTGCCTCGCCGCAGCCCACTTCACCAGTTTCCACTGGGAGAACGGCTTC
>CALGTP010000357.1 GCA_937902105.1 uncultured Actinomycetes bacterium | reverse complement strand
TTTAAGCGACTCTCGCATATTTTCTCGGCTTTCGATACTGGCCCCACTTGCCGGAGGGATGATAAGTTAATATATCACGATGCGAGACTGCACGCCAAGGGCCCTCCAGTCGCGAGCCCCTGCTCTGACACTCAGCACCACCAAGTCGCTATCGGACGGAGTCCTTGTCTGCCGAGAACCAGCTCGCGCAGGCCGCCTGATTCTAAACACTGCGTGAGTGCGTCAAAAGACGCGGAGGTGTTTGGGTTTGGCGCTTGCGCTGTCGTGAGATCTTGAGCGGGCGTGCACCCAGCAAGGAGAAAAACGCCGACCAGTGCGCCGGCCATAGTGTGTCGAAGCATGTCGTCGACCGCCCTTTCGCTCCCCCCGCGCGGAGAGAATGTTAAGGCACCGTATCAGTTCATTGCTCGGGACTGCGTTCTACGAACCTGCTCCCGCAGATAACCGAGCTCAGCGCAGACAGAATGCTGCGCTTGGCCCAGCCTGAAGATTGCCCGAGCCAAGGACGTTTGCCTCCCCGGCATCGACGTCAACAGGTGCGACACGACACAGATGTTAATTCAGCTCTACAAAACCTAAAGTTATGCTACATTCACATTCATGACTATTTCGCTTCGGCGCATTTCTGTGTTTGTCGTCCTCGCCCTCGTGGCGACAATGTTCGCCTCATTCCCTCCAGCCTTTGCAGCCTTAAATAGCAGCAAGACCACGAGCATCACGCTCGATGTTGATGGGAATACAGTCGACCTCGCCAAGAGCGTCACGAATAATGCCGGGGATCCCTTCAGCGGCGGGTTTGGTGGGACGGGAACAGGCGACAACAACAAAGGTGACTTGGTTACTGGCTTCTTCCCCGAGCGTGACGGGAAGCTTGTGAGGCTGCTAGCCCAAGGCGGGGTCGTGAAGATCACTGGCGGCTCCTGCGGTGCCGGCGAGTACTACCAACGCGCCCGCGTGACCCTGTCTGGGGTGCCCAGCTTGGCAAGGGTATGGGCTTTTTACGACCCATCCGTAGGGGCTAAGCAGTATGCGACCTTCCAGGAAAACCCAGACGATGATGCAGGACAATCCCCGCCCAATTTAGCGAACGACCGAATCGCCTCAACAGCATCTCTGCCCACCCTGTGTGATGGCACCACTCACTACGTTGCTGGTGGAACAGAGGCGACTATCAACCTAGGTAGTAATGCGCAGGCTGAAGACCCCAACACGTTGACGACAGCTGGGACCTACAAAGACCTTGAAGGCTCAGCAACCTCAATCGATTTTGACGTGTACGTCCCTATGGAGGGCACAGCCGGTCAATCGACCTCGATTTTCTTGGCGCTCGGTTTTGTTGTCGACGCGCCCGACGGAGATGGTGCTTACGGCCTCAATGACGCCACTGCCGATGTGGGAATCACCGCGTGGGTGTCCAGTCGACCTTGGTGGGTCGCTTCTGACGGAAACGAAACAGTTCACACCCTCCTTGCGGCTTGTGATAGCCCGAACGCTTCTGCCGACCCATGTGTGGAGAGCGCGTCAGGAATTTTTGGCGCCGGTGACGGGCTTCGTGATGATGTCGGCTACTCGGTGGAGCTTGAGACCATTATGGATGCACCATCACTCGAGGCTCGGCTCACGCTCGCCCCCACCGCGACTATTGGTTCAGGTGGCTTTTCTGTCCCTAATGGATCAATTGCCAAAATATCGGTCAGTTGGCCTACCTCTGGAGCTTTTCTTGGCGGGGAGGTCAATGTGGGCGGTGGTGCGAGCGAGCTCGACTTCTCGATTGCTCTCGCTGATACCCCCATCAAAGTCGATCCCAAAACCACCAGTAACTCCTCCGAGACAAACCGCTGGGACATTGTCTCATCAGGTGATCGAGTCATCACGACCCTCATTGGCGAGGCCAAATCGACCTCAAGTGGTATTTCTCAAAATACGTGGTGGCCACAGTGCAGCGTCGGCTTTAACGAGGGTGGGGCAGTCATTTCGGAGAACTGTGGAGCCGATATGACCAGCAATGTCTCCGATGGCTTCATGGTCTTTAGCTCCGTGCCAGCAGAGGTCAACCTCATGATTAATGCTGAAGCCGCACCTATTGCCGGCGGACTGGTGTCAACTAACGGCCAGGGCTTTGCCTTTGGACCCGAGACTTTCAGCGCCACTGCCTTCCAATTCGCTGTCTCTGGGCCGTCCTTCAAGGCCGATGGGTCGTCGCGAGCCACAGACGGTTTCTACTATGTCTGCATCCCTGGCACTTTCCTCGATGGTGGGTTTGACACGACGTCGACCGTGGCAGCGGCCAATTGGTCGGGAACACGAGACGGTGCCGCATCGGGGGGTACCGCTTTTGCTGTGGGGAACTGTGGAGTGGGAGCGGACGGGGCTGGTTTGGTAGCCGAGCTTGATCCGTTTGGGTATTCGTCTCCTCTTTTCCGGCTCGCACCGACAACCAACGCGATCGCACCGACAACCACCACGATCGCACCGACAACCACCACGATCGCACCGAC
>CALGTP010000356.1 GCA_937902105.1 uncultured Actinomycetes bacterium | reverse complement strand
CCAATCAATTGCTGTACTCAAGGGGCATGAAGATGCTGTCAATTCCGTCGCCTTCAGCCCAGATGGAAACACCATTGCTTCGGGTTCTTATGACAAGACCATCCGGCTTTGGGATGCGGTTGCTTTGCGGGATCGCTTTCCTGCGCTCCAGGCGCGGCGCGCGCAAATTGCCACGGCAAAGAAAAATCTTGCCGCTGATCTTGCAAGTGCTGGCACAGATAGTGCCGCGCTACAAAATCTAAACACAAAAGTGCTTGCAGATCTGGGCCTCACTGGTGATGCACGTATTGCAACAATGATTGTGCTTCGAGAAAAAGATCTGGAAAACCAAAATCGCATAAAGAACCAAATCACCTTGATAAAGGGAGCTGCTGAAACTGGGAACTTCACAGAAGCAGTGACACTGGCTGCATCATTGCCGATTGAACAGTTGGATGCCACGACTCTGAACGACCTTGCTTTAAACATCACAACCAAATGGCACTCAGACGACCGCGTGCGTGATCTAAGGCTTGCTCTACGCATGGCGCAGAAATGCGTTGAATTGAATCTTGGAAAAGAAGCGATGAGCCTAGATACGCTGGCTCGTGTGCACTGGGAACTTGGGGACAAAGCCAAAGCAATTGAAATTCAGCGCAAGGCGATTGAGCATTTATTAGTGGATACCAAAGAGAACTTGCAACAGAATTCAGAAACCCGCGAGTCACTTCATAAATATGAAAACGAGAATGCTCCAACGCCAGCAGCAACGCCCACAGTTCAACCAGCAGCAACTCCCGCACCGCATTGACCGCGCTCAACTCACGTGCGGTAAACACTTCTAAGGTTTTGCGCGCCTCCACCCCCTGTTACGGGCAAATCGTAAGACTGCAGCACGTCGTTCTGCCCGTAAGGTGGGGGCGCAAACCCCAGGAACGCCCGCGGCATCGGTCAATTGCGAGCCAGTTTCGCCCATCGCCTGCGCAAAGCGGTAGATGCTCTCTTGGCAGTGCATGAAGGTGGCGCCGACGCCGGGTCTTACGGGCGTGGCGGAACATAGGCTGTGCCCCCAATGCTCACTTCCAGATTTATCCTGTTCGTGATGCTGCTCGGCGGGAGTCTGTGCGGTTGCGCTGTGAAGCGCGACGAGTCGCTCGCCTCTGCGCAATCCACCCCGACAACATCGAAGAGTCCTTCAGCGACCGCGACCATGACCGCGACCATGACCGCGACCATGACCGCGACCATGACGCCGCTCAGCGCCTTCATTCGACGCATCTTCCAAGATCGCAGTGGCTGTCTCTGGTTTGGGACCAACGGCGACGGCGTCGGTCGCTACAACGGCAAAGTAGTGGAGTTCTTCTGCGAGAAGGAAGGATTCCCCGGCCTCGCAGTGCGTGCCATCGTTCAAGATAAGCACGACACTATCTGGTTCGGCACGGACCACGGATTGATCAAGTATGACGGCGCCCAGTTCACCACGTACACAACCGAAAACGGTCTTGCGAACGACGACATCTGGAGCGTCATCATCGACCGCGATGGACTGCTCTGGATCGGCACGTTCGGCGGTGTGAGTCGATTCGATGGAAAGACGTTCACTGCGTTCCCTCTGCCTGCGGTCGAACCGAATCTGGATGTCGGTGTAACGAGCGAGCGCATGGTGATGTGCATCATGCAGGACAAGAGTGGACGTATGTGGTTCGGCACGCCCGGCGGAGCGTTCGTCTTTGACGGCAAATCATGCACAAACATCTCGGAGGCGGACGGCCTTTGCGACAATTCGGTAAACGACATACTCGAAGACCGTCAGGGACGGATCTGGTTTGCGACTCATCACAACGGCATCTGTTATCGCGTCGGGGATAAGTTCACGCACATCACCGCGAAGGACGGCGTGAACGGCACGGAAGCGTGGGATCTGTACGAAGATCCTGCCGGCAACATCTGGTTCCCGATCGAGAACTCGGGCGTGTACCGCTACGACGGCAAGAACTTCACGAACTTCGGGGAAGCACAAGGCCTGACCACCAACGCTATTCAGTGCACCTACCAGGATCGAACGGGACTACTTTGGCTCGGGGGTTGGCAGGGACTGTTTCGTTACGACGGCGAGACCATCATCAGCGTTGGCAAGGACGGACCGTGGGAAGTCGCGAAGTCGCGTTGACGTGCTTTTCAACTCGGTCCAGCTTCTGGAACGGTTTACCGTGGCTGGACCAAGGAGGCCACACTCGATGGCAAGGCGGTGATTCAGCGCGGAGCAGTTTCCTCCAACTCCACCGCCGCGGCGGTGTTCGCATGGGGGACATTGCGAGATATTTGCACGCGACAGATGCGCAATTTAAAATATTGTTAAATTTTCAAATCGCGTGTGTCACACCTGCCAGAGCGGTGGATCGCGGTCATAGTCCAAGCATCGAATCGTCAAGCAACGACTCGATTACGAGTTGGCCGCGATCGATGATGCACGCCACCGATTCGTTTGCCGGCTTCCCCGTGCTTGGCGCGATGCGAACGCCATGATTGCGCTCAACTCACGTGCGGTAAACACTTCTAAGGTTTTGCGCACCTCCACCCCCTGTTACGGGCAAATCGTAAGACTGCAGCACGTCGTTCTGCCCGTAAGGTGGGGGCGCAAATTTGCTTGCTACTGCAGCAGGAACGAAGCGATCAACTGGTTCGCCTCGGTCGCGTACACGTTGCTGCCGTTGACCGCCAGCCCGTGAGTACCACCGACGAGCTTGTAGTGGACAACCTGCCCCTTGCGATAGGAGTACTTCACGAAGGGCGCCGAATAGCCGTTTGCGCCGTTCCCAGGGACGCCCGCGGCATCGGTCAATTGCGGGCCAGTTTCACCCATCGCCTGCGCAAAGCGGTAGATGCTCTCTTGGCAGTGCATGAAGGTGGCGCCGACGCCGGGTCTTACGGGCGTGGCGGAACATAGGCTGTGCCCCCAATGCTCACTTCCAGATTTATCCTGTTCGTGATGCTGCTCGGCGGGAGTCTGTGCGGTTGCGCTGTGAAGCGCGACGAGTCGCTCGCCTCTGCGCAATCCACCCCGACAACATCGAAGAGTCCTTCAGCGACCGCGACCATGACCGCGACCATGACCGCGACCATGACCGCGACCATGACGCCGCTCAGCGCCTTCATTCGACGCATCTTCCAAGATCGCAGTGGCTGTCTCTGGTTTGGGACCAACGGCGACGGCGTCGGTCGCTACAACGGCAAAGTAGTGGAGTTCTTCTGCGAGAAGGAAGGATTCCCCGGCCTCGCAGTGCGTGCCATCGTTCAAGATAAGCACGACACTATCTGGTTCGGCACGGACCACGGATTGATCAAGTATGACGGCGCCCAGTTCACCACGTACACAACCGAAAACGGTCTTGCGAACGACGACATCTGGAGCGTCATCATCGACCGCGATGGACTGCTCTGGATCGGCACGTTCGGCGGTGTGAGTCGATTCGATGGAAAGACGTTCACTGCGTTCCCTCTGCCTGCGGTCGAACCGAATCTGGATGTCGGTGTAACGAGCGAGCGCATGGTGATGTGCATCATGCAGGACAAGAGTGGACGTATGTGGTTCGGCACGCCCGGCGGAGCGTTCGTCTTTGACGGCAAATCATGCACAAACATCTCGGAGGCGGACGGCCTTTGCGACAATTCGGTAAACGACATACTCGAAG
>CALGTP010000355.1 GCA_937902105.1 uncultured Actinomycetes bacterium | reverse complement strand
AATAGCCAGGCTTTAGGGATATACAATCAGGGGTCTACGTATCGGGCCCTAGAGAAATCCATGGCCCCAGAATCCACAGCAGGGTGTTAAATTCGTAGAGCAATTAACCTTATAAATTGATTTTCGACTTCACAGAACTACATATAATATAACCCCGAACTCTATTTTAAGCCGACGTGTTCACATATCCGAGCTATGTGTGCGTTGAACTACGCGGCCGGGTTCACAAATCCGTGCTGTGTGTCCGTCGAATCACGCGGCCTGCGCGAGGAGTGAGGGCCATACCACCGGGTGTCCAATGGAGCTCAGCAACGGCTTCACCTTGGGAATTCCAACGGACCCACTGCGAGGGATTCTGCTCGACCTCGGTGCAATCCACGTCTGTGCCCCACTGCGAGGGATTCTGCCCGACCTCGGTGCCAGCCACGTCCATGCGCCCGATCTCGGTGCCAGCCACATCCGTGCAGACGTCATCGCGGCGGCGGCGGCAACTGCTGCAAGATAAGCCCATGGCTCCAGCGGCGGCAGCTGCAAATATACGCAAACTAATGTGAAGCCTGAGCCGGCACACCTACGGTATATAGTATAGTTGTTGCACATGCAAATAGGTACACGCATATATACAGGCACACACACACATAACATACACACACACATACATTGTACCACGCATATAGTGGGTGTAGAGCGGCAAGCAACAACAACAACAACGACGACGACAACAACGACAACAAATCAGCACTGAATTCGGCCCTAACCTCTATTCAACACTACCACCACTCACATTCATCACCTATTGCTCCTGCGGTCCTAATCGGTCCAACCCCCGAACTACAATGGACTGCAAGTGTGTGTGTGCGTGTGTCAAATCAGAGCAATGTGAAATATCTAAGCGCAACGCTGCATGAACCAATGTGGCAGCTGTAGGAACACGATTGCAAACAACAACTGACAACTGTTCAAAATAACTACCAGAATTGATAATAATAATCACTGTTGGACTTCCCCTGACCACGGGCTGTCAACCATGGGAATTGGCATGTAAACCACAGTTATGACGCAAACATGTGGTGAGGCTTTGGGCTGCTGTGTGTGGCCAGTGCCCCTGAATTCAGACGGTGTATGGACACGGATGGCTAGTGTGTAAAACAACTCGAACAGCGCACAAGTGCATAGAGATTGGGGCTATGAGTTGCAACTTTCCGTATCATGTTGGCGAAGCGGATGTGGTCGTATGAGGCATGACCTAACACTAAACAAAGTGTGTGTGAGTTGTTTACCCTTGACACAGAAGCGTGTCAGCACTTAGTCGCGGATACTACATGTAACTCAGAGCCGCTTATCCCTACTGTACAAATAAGTCTAGGCGCTGTATTAAACATGTGACTCAAAATTGGCTACACATTGCAAATTGCAATGTATTAAGCCAAACCAAATATTCAGTTGTAGGTCGTAAAGACAAATGCTACACACTGCACTACTGCGTCGCACGCAGAAAGTGTAAAATCGTCAGGCGTTGTGATTGCTGTCACATGTTATATTAGTTCATGGTTGGGGGACATGGCTGTGTTAATCTGTAATTGAATGTAGTTGTTTATCAGTCGACAAAATATGTGGGTAAATAGATGATGAAAACCTGGTCAGTATGTTGCAGCAATCACACACCCCCCAAAATATGATAAAACTAGGTCGACCGTTACAGTGGTCAACTGCCAGTGGCCAGTTGCAAAGAACTTGCAACACGAGTATGAATTGTTAGTTCCGTGATATCATGACACATCATATGATTGGATCTGGTGTGTTATGTCGTGATATGTTATAACATGCGATAACACGAACAAATGTGAGCTACTTAGTGCTGCTAGATGAACTGCTAGCATCACGTATCAGCTTGCCCAAGCCATGACTATCATCCACGTTTTCTGTGGACACGATGCGATTGAACCTCAGATGTGTAGCTAAGTAGTTGCGTACGTTGAACAGTTGGATATGGCTACGGCCTTCAAATAATACAAGTTATGTGAAACACAAACACTCACATGACTCATATGATGTGGGTTTGCATGAACAAAGTGATGTGGTAGCCGTAACTGGTAAACAATCCATAGGGCAATTAATCAAACACACCATCGCAGGCATAGGAACAATTCATTGTTCGTGTAAGGCTTCGAGGTATAAGCCTACCAAACAAGAACAAACATGGTTCCTTTTCAAGAAACATTATGATAAACACAAATGCAAAACTACGATGATCTAAAACTAAACATCCAGGTTCGGAGCCAAGACTTGTGTGTGATTGCTTGGTCACGAAGAGGGAGCGCAAGGCCAGCGTCCAACCATCGTTGAATTTTAGTATGAGCTGAAAGTGGAAGTGCTTTTGCTGATTTGAACTCGCCACATTTAGTGTGTAGTGCGCAATGTACCCGCACTGAAAAGGATAGCTGGTCTTTGCCGCACAAATCTTTGATATAACCTTTAGCTTGCTGCGATAGTATGTACCATGGCACCGGTGAAATCATATGAAACACTTACTTAGCATGGCCCTAGCAATAATGAATGTGATGCTAGATATAAAACATATATCAAACGAAAAATATATTCCGCACGGAAACTCAAAACATCATTCGAACAAAAATACACTGCCTAGATATTTCTTCTGCCCTGTCTTGAAGTGCTTGAAAACATGCCCAGACTTAGGATCCTGCGTTATGTGTTCTTCTGGCTCATTAGCTGGTAATGAGTCCACACCATTTCGTGAATCGACTGCACTATTCCATTCTTTGACATCGTCGTCAGTATCGCTGCTACTGCTGCTGCTGGAGCCTCCAAGGTGTAAGATGGTGTGTGCACTACTTTCAATACGAGGATGTGTGATGTATATGGTACATGAAATGTTGTGGCCATGGATTGCTAGTGTGCATATAATCTGAATTCATATGGTTCGGGGCCAAGGATGATCAGTTCGCCTATAAATTCACACGTCGCAAATAACATCAACAAAATGACAAACACAACAGACAAACCCGGTCCTGGTAATGTCTTTCTCTTTTTACGAGATTTCGGTTTCGCTGCGGACTTTGGTCGCTTAGTTGTTGAGGCTGGTGGCTGTGCACATGGCCTGCTTGGACCAGCGTCTGAGGACGCAGGCTCAATTGATTTTGATGTAACTGGTTTGGGTTTCAGGTGTCCAAGTAATGAGCGAACAGCGTTCAGTGCATCAGTGTCGTCAGCTGCTTTCGTTTCTTTTTTAGGGACAAGGTTTTTGAACGCGTATTCAACATTGCACCAATCAGTGCAGCATGATTGCTCGCCTGAGACAACCAGCTTCACAGCAGGAATACAAGTTGGGGAGTAGTAAATTAACTTGCAAACCCATTCGCGTGACTCATCGCTAAACCATTTTGCAAGTTCACACATAGTTTGGTCATCAGGAGCTAACCTGTCTGTGTTTGTCCATGGCTTGAACATCATTGTGGCGTAGAATCCGGAATCAAGCTGGCCACTGTCATCCAAGTGAAGCGCACAACGGACCCACTCACATTCAAGCGGTTTAAAAACAACACGGTCCATAACAAAAGTTTTGAACTCGGTTGTAGCTCCATTCCCTGTTTTGAAACAGAGGATAGGGTACTTTACGTCTGGGCCGATGAACTTGTGTTTTCCCATTTTCACGGTTCTCTTCCCCTTTATAAATCGAACTATATTTCTTTGGGTTTCCATCATGATTTCATAACGATCCCTGTTTGTGATATCACCCTCACAAAAGCTACGATACAGTTCCTGGCATGAGTGCACAGGAGGAGTCAAGTCAGGTTGATCCGTGTTTGGTCGTCGTGGGCAAAGTGGAATTGGAGCTATTACCCCAGAGTACGCATTCACAAACTGGTTGTTGTGGTTTTTGACAAAGCCTGGTTTTGAATCGGCTTCTTGAACAATTGCACGTGACAAGCCAAACGATTTGTCCCCCAGCCCCAACAACCCCACGCCCCCTGCACTCAAAGCAGAGGCAAAGTTCGATAACCGTCTATGCTGCGCTTCTGCACTGACGGACGGCTGATCCAAAGGAACCAAAGCACGGCAGTTGCTGCCAGGGTTGGAGTTGGGAGCTCCATCTAAGTGTTGCTGCGCCCGTTGGTACTGAAATTTTGCTGCCTGGACTGGGAGCAAGTTGGTGGGCCCGATATCTACAAGTGACGGCTGGCAGCCATTGTTCACAAGAGAACTTACCAAGGCAGACTGTTGGGCGCCAATTGCCTGCATGAGTTGTTTGTCATGGGCTTGTTTTTTATCATGTTCTGATTTCTCTGCTGTTAGCCGAGCACGTTTGTTGTGATTCTCTCCACGTGCGTCTGCAGCAAGTGCTCTCTTTACATTACCTTGAGCTATTTCGGGCAGTCAAAAAGCACACAACTTTTGGGATGAATGGAGTCGGTATCAACTTGGTCAAAAGAAACTCAAAAGTAGGCTGAAATGTGCCAAGCTACCAGAAATTGAGTGCCATTTCCCTGTAACTTGCCCCAACACCCGGGAACGCCTCGATGTCCACGATTCCCCAGGCACTCTGAGGTCATTTGCAAAGGCACGCCTGATATACTCTGAGTAACCAGTTTTCCGGGCATGGCCTGCTAAAGGCACAGGCTGCAAGCCACAAGTTATGAACTATAAGGCTAGTTGCTAGAACAACATGAAAAGAACAACATCATAGTAACACTTGATGGCAAATAAGCAACTAATTAGTCGTCCAACGAATAATCAAAATGCATAAGGGCACGCAGTTCCATAATGAGCACAAAGTAACATATGGTTTGGTAAATGCAGATGGTAGCACTAACAACACAAACAAGCTATCATACATTGTCACACTAAATAAAATAATACACTGTTAACGTTTGTTTGTCTTTAGAACAAACCATAGTCATCATTGCAAGTGCTGAATGAATTCAAACAAACTCCGAAGCAGTAAGGTGACCGTAGTAGTGTTTGTGAAGCACGACTACGGTCACCTAGTGTTTGAAAAAATAACCGTCGCCTGGTTTGCAGGCATTCCCGATGCTCTGGATCACACCCGAGTCGATGGCATGCCTTAAAGACCGTTTGTGCCCCAGTTTGATCTCAGCACATACATGTTTTGCAATTGCACTCAAAGATGAATGGTTGCGACCTCGCATGCACTTGCGTGCACATGCTGCTCTGGCGAAGTTGTTTTCAATTTCTACATTGCAGTTCTTGCCACGGAACATCATACAAAGTTTTGTGTGTAAGCGCCCTTGTGGAAGGAAATCGTGTGCTTCAGTCATCTGTTTTTTCATTGGGGTCCCCAAATGGCGGCCGACACAGCAATTCTTCTTTATCGCAAACTCCTGTGTCAGCTGGAGTTTCGCACTTGAGCTCACCGTTTTATCCGCCTTATATTTCTCAAACGCATCAAGAAATAACACGAGCATAAGCAAGCAATGTAGTTCGGAGATGTTTGCCTATATTTCCATGTATAGAGG
>CALGTP010000354.1 GCA_937902105.1 uncultured Actinomycetes bacterium | reverse complement strand
CATGTGTCCTCCAGAGAGAGCAAACCCTTGAGTGCAGGTTTCGGCCAGGTGGGCCAAGTAAGTGCGCCACTGCTCTTCAAAATGACACAAGCATCTTCACCCAGCTGGGACCACTATCAGTGCAATATGAGCCTTCCGCCTTCGGAGAATGTATCCACCAGACACCAAAATGTATCCACCAGACACCAAAAAGCAGGAGTTGGCCAAAATACCAGGATCAAAAACACAGCCCAAGTAAAAATGAAACGTGAGCCACCAGATGACAAAGTGCCCGCCAATTGTTCCAAAGACCCCTGTTGTTGTGTCCCTGTATTTTTGGTGATCCCTCAATTTCTTGTTGCCGTTGCCACGATTTTGCAATTCTTTTTTCTGCACATCTGATAAAAAAGATGGTGTTTATGTAAAAAAAGCATGGGACAATGTCTCAGTCAAGTGACTGACTTTCTCTTCTCACCTGCCCATACGATGCGAAAAGCGACCAATTATAACAGCCCCGCTACACCTAGATTAGCGACTTGGGATGAGGAGGTGCAACGATTTCGCGAACCCAATGTCGATTCAAGTCCTCTCTATAGTAAAAGATGCGGATAGGTGACTACTTCCTGTCTTTCTTTTCGACCTGTTTCCACCGCCGACCTAGACGACAACCAACTCTCCATAGGCGTGACAGTATACTGTTACCTCCCAATGTAAGTCCTGACGACAATCTACGTGGTTTTTCTTGCGGCTGTTTCGGGTACAAATCAGACGATGACCGTCTAAAAACAAAGGTCAGAGTAATTCCTCTCTACATAAAAAGAAAATGAAGGCATTGGCTCCGACCTCGGCTGTCGTGGTGGTATGTGCCTGCATTTTGGGAATCCTCAATATATGTCAAATGAAGGCCGTTGCCCCGGTGTCTTTTTATAAACCCTCATATGACAATATAAGGGCTCAATGTAAAGATGCCGGCTACGACCGCCATCAAAGTACACCCAACAGAGGAATGGACGACAAAAAACAGCAAGCACGAACATCTCCCCCCAACCCCGCTCAGAGGCATCATCCTGGGCCCAAGTAATTCGGGTAAAACCGTCGTCCTAGTGGACTTGATTCTCAGGCTCTATAGGGACGCTTGGGAACGAATCTATATTTTTAGTCCTAGCGTACACATCGATTCCTCGTGGAAGCCGGTCAAGGATTATATAGAAAAGGACCTAAAGGTTGATGGTTCCAAAGAGCCGTTCTTTTTTGACAAGTGGGAGCCAGAGACCCTGAACGAGATAGTTGACACCCAGCGGCGTGTGATTGAGGAAAGCAAAAAACAGAAGATTAAACAATTATACGGTATTCTGATCGTGGTAGATGACTTTGCCGATAGCCCCTCGGTCGTTCACAGTTCTTCTGGTGCTGCCTCGGGTGGTTCTATGCTCAACACGCTGTTCATAAGAGGCAGGCATATGATGATATCAACTCTCGTTTCTAGTCAAAAACTCAGGCTTCTGAGCTCCACGATGCGTGTGAATGTGCAATTCATGTTGGTTTGGCGGCTGCGAAACCGAATGGAATTACAGAGCCTCCTTGAAGAGATTAGCGCTGTGTACGATGTAAAAACACTTGAACAGATGTACACACTTGCTACAGACGATCCATACTCTTTCTGGTATATTTTGTTCACGGCCCGCAGAAAAGAGGACATGTTCTTCCTTCGTTTTGAGCAAAAGATGGTACTGAGGTAAAAAGGTACACTAGTAAAATGACGACGACCTTGTACGTCGATAGCCGAGTCGCCGCCTCAGGCGCCGGAAGTGATTTTAGCATTACGTTGCGAGAGACGGTACACATCCACCCCGGTGCGCGTATTCGCGTAGACAAGGTGCGCTTCGTGGATTC
>CALGTP010000353.1 GCA_937902105.1 uncultured Actinomycetes bacterium | reverse complement strand
CGATCAACCAGAGTGCTGATGAGTGGACGCTGCACATCAACATCGTCACCGATTGCAGGAGTTGGTGCGCCATGAGGAACAAAGCACAGCGACGTGTGCATATGAGGCGCTTCAATTAAGTGCAAGCGTTGTTGTGAAAAATGAAAGGGACTACGCCCATCACTGAGTGGTGCTACACCATGGGCTGAACCACAACCGATCATCAACATTTTCCCATCATCGGGAATAGTCGCCCCGTGATAGCCGACGATCTGCCCCTTCTTAACTGCAACAACGTCAAGGACGTCGGCAGTAAGTTTGAGGGCACCTTTGTCACCATGCCATAAGGATGTTCCGAGACGCAAAAACCAGGAACGTTGTGATTGCTGATTTTGCAATATGGAAAAATCGCTTGGACTGATGTGACTGACCCACGCCGGCATTGCGTCACTAATCGTTGACAGCAGAGATGTAATTTCAGATGCATGGTCCTGGCTTGTACCAACGAGTGGTGGGTGGATTGAAACACCCACAACTTGAAGACCGCGACTGTTGCAGAGTTGGATGAGGGTGTTCGCTTCATCGGCAGGCACACCGTAACGATTCATCGACGAGCGAATTTTGACGAGCACTTGGCGTGGTGTACGACCATTCGAGCGGACTGCGGCATCGATGTGTGTCGTTGAGCCGATCGTTAAGACCGCGTCGTGGCGAAGTTCGCTTGGCACATCAAGGGCCGGTGTCAGAACGACGGCGGTGTAGTTGGAAGGGACTGAGGGAACTTCGTGGACGGTGCCAACGGCCATGACGGGGGCCAACTTGGATGCCTTTTCGGCCAGCCAGTCGCGAGAGAATCCGTAGCCATTGCCTTTGACCACTGGGACGAGACCATCGATCGTGGCGGCTAATGCGTTCACATGACGGTTCCACTGAGCGGAGTTGACGGTTAACACGAGTGCCACCTCTGAGACGCTACCGAATTCACGGTAATGAGCAGGCTAGGTGGGCTTTTTTAATGCCGACTTGTTAAGTCGGGAATTGGCTCTTAGCCTGAGGTTATGAGCGCTGGCATTTTGGGTTTTCCGAACCCTGTCAATGAACGGTCTGCACGCTGGGTGGCGACCGGGGTTGTCGTGCAGGCGATCGTGTTTTTGGTGTTTCGTGAAGGGTGGCTGTTATTGCCGTTGGCGTACGGCTTTGTCGCTCGCGTTTTGACTGGACCCACATTAAGCCCGCTCGGTCAGTTGGCGACCCGTTTACTGACACCATTGATGAAGGGCCAAGGACGCCTGGTGCCAGGACCGCCAAAGCGTTTTGCTCAGGGGATTGGGATGTTATTTTCTGTCGGAGCATTGCTGGCATGGACACTTGGTGCGCATGCCATTGCCGTGATGTTGATTGCTGGATTGACCGTGGCGGCGAGTCTTGAGGCTTTCGTCGGGTTTTGCCTGGGTTGTGCGATCTTTGGGCAACTGATGCGGCGCGGGATAATTCCTCAATCAGTCTGTGAGCAATGCGCAGATATTTCCAGTCGACTCGCAACGGTTTCCTAAACGGCAGGCCGTTGTCCCGAATGCTGCTGGGGGCGCCAGTTGAGCACGGCTTTTCTCAATTCAAGGGAAATCCTAGAGACAGACGTCACCGAAATGTCTGTCTCAGGATTACGCAAGATTTCTGTCCCTTGATGAGGATGAGGTTCCCCAATCAAAGGAGAAAGTTATGCGTCGTTTTATTGCCCCGTTAGTAATGGTAGGTCTGTTGGTTTCGTGTGGAAGCGACAGCGCTGATGTCGTTGAAACACAAGCGCCGATGACCGATGCACCAACGTCAGAAGCACCTGCCGTTGAATTGCAAGACATTGTGACAATCGCTAGTGGTAACGAAGACTTCTCTACCTTGGTTGCCGCCGTCGGTGCTGCTGGCCTTGTAGAGACACTTCAGGGCGAAGGACCATTCACGGTTTTCGCACCGACAAATGCCGCTTTCGCTGCACTACCAGCTGGTCTCGTAGACAAGTTGTTGTTGCCAGAGAATAAGGATCTGCTCGTCAAAATCCTTACCTACCATGTAGTCGGCGCCAAGCTTATTTCCGCTGAGGTTATGGCTGGAGAGGTTCCTTCGGTCGAAGGTCAAAATATCACCGTCACCACCGAGGGCGGCGTGAAAGTTAATGGAGCCAACGTTGTAGCGGTTGATATCGAAGCCAGCAATGGTGTCATTCATGTCATTGATGCAGTTATCTTGCCACCAGATGTGGATGTCTCTGCTCTCTGATAGTCAGTAGTTTTTTGGAAATGGGCGGGCCGCAAGGTCCGCCCATTTCTGTTATCTGCACACAATTTTTCTACAGGATTGATGTCCATGCATTCTTTTTGCTGCGTCACCGCGAGGAATGACAGTTGTGCGAGTTAGTCGCGAAAATTGTTGAACTGCACGGGGATCTCAAGATCTTGACCCTTCAGCAGGCTCATGACTTCTTGTAAGTCGTCGCGTTTTTTGCTTGTCACGCGGATTGTGTCGCCCTGAGTTTGACTACTGACACCTTTGGGACCTTTTTCCTTGATCAGGCGGTTGATCTCGCGGGCCTTGTCTGATGAAATACCAACCTTGATTGTGACGACTAAGCGCACTGAGTTATGACTGGCCTCTTCGATTTTGCCGTATTCGAGACCGCGTAGCGACACCCCGCGCTTGACCAGTCGCTCCTCAAGGACGATCTTGAGGGCGTTTAATCGGTCTTCGCTGACAGTCCGCAGAGTGATGACTAGGTCTTTTTGCTCAATTGACGAGTCTGTGTTCTTGAAGTCGAAGCGGGTCCCGATCTCACGTTGGGCTTGATCCACAGCATTCTTGACTTCCTGGTGGTCAACTTCGGAAACGACATCAAATGTAGGCATATCCAAATCGTAACGCGTGCAGCAGGGTGGAGGTGGTGAGCAGTGGGTCTTGAGCGATACGATAAAAATTCGCAAACATATGGGTCGGTGCCCGAGCGGCCAAAGGGAGCAGGCTGTAAACCTGCCGGCATTGTCTACGTAGGTTCGAATCCTGCCCGGCCCACAATGAAAGAACCGGACCGCTCAGCGGTCCGGTTCTTCGGGTTAGTGGGGCGATCGCAAAAATCCTGGCAGTGCGATCGGTTTGCTCGTAACTAGAGCATTTTTTGCATCAGAATCATGTCCAGCCAGCGGTTGAATTTGCGCCCGACCTCGATTTCGACTCCGACTTCACGAAATCCACAGGCAGCGTGAAGAGCCCGGCTGGCCTCGCCTGAGGTCTCAATACGGGCCATGACCGAATGGAATCCCGAGCTCGCGGCGAGGTCAATAACGCCTGTGAGCAGGAGTTTTCCGATTCCTCGGCGGCCCATATCGCGCCTCACATAGACCGAATCTTCAACCGTCGGACGATAGGCGGCGCGGTCTTTGTAAGGGCTGAGCGAGGCAAATCCGAGAATTTGGCCCCCCATTTCGGCCACGATCGCCGCAAAAGCCCCACTTCGCGCCGATAACCAGTCTTGCTGCTCCGTTAGGGACCGTGGCACCAAGTCCATGGTCGCCGTCGTGTTTTCAACCTCATAGTTGTAGATATTGGCAATCGACTGGGCGTCGGCGAGGGTTGCTGGGCGTAGGGTGATTCCACCTTGAGCCGCCAGGTTCGCCGAAGTCTCGGACGAGACCGTCGGAGAAGCCGAATCAGATTCCATGTCCTCAAACTAGTGGTTATTTGATGTATCTCACGGGTACACTTCTCAGTCGGTTCGCGGCTTTGCCGCGCATCTACGCCCTCTTAGCTCAGTCGGTAGAGCATTTCCATGGTAAGGAAAAGGTCGTCGGTTCGATTCCGACAGAGGGCTCAGCATCCGGCGACGGGTGTCATATTTACAACCGGCCAGCCAACCGGCTGCGCTCAAGGCGACGTAGCTCAGTTGGTCAGAGCATCCGGCTCATAATCGGAAGGTCATCGGTTCGAGCCCGATCGTCGCTACAGCAAGTTTTAAAAACATAACAACATCAACCAGTACCTAACGGTACATAAGTAAGAGGAATAGAAATCATGTCTAAGGCGAAGTTTGAGCGTACGAAGCCTCATGTGAATATTGGGACG
>CALGTP010000352.1 GCA_937902105.1 uncultured Actinomycetes bacterium | reverse complement strand
TTCGATGACAGTGCTCGACAGTCGGTTGGTGTTGATGGAGACGACGACACGTAGCATCGGCGGGAGGTCTGTGAGGACCTCCCACAATTCTTCTTCTCAAACAGGTGTCTCTGTTGAGGATGCATTTGCGCAACGTCAGAAACTCCAACTGGGCTCAGAGTTTCAGGTGATTGGCGACCTTCGAAACTGGACTCAGTGCTGGTCGCACGACGTGGACTCTACAGTGCGATTTACTGACTTCACGCGGGTCCTGTGCCTGAATGTTGGGGGTGGCAGCGGCACACTGAGAGACCCAGACAAGCTGTCCTTTCTCGCTTTCACGCTCATCCAGCAAGGCATTCATGTGGCCTGCCTCACTGAAAGCGGGATCAGACGCAACGACCTTACTGCCGGCCTCAGACGCGTCGGACTGGAACGACAGTTTCGTGCCTTCGGTCTCAATGGGAAGATCTCCTGGCTGGTCAGGGAACCGGTGGCTGACAAGGTGGTCAGTCGACTCGATTACGAAGGTGGCCGGATTTCAGGACTGGTCTTGGCAGGAGCCTGCAAACAGCGCACCATTATTTTTGGAGTCTATGGCCATTCTGGCTCCTCTACGGATAATCAGCCGGCAAGCCGTCAAGCTGCCCTCTGGTCGCAACTCGGGTCCCTGATCCAGGCCAACCAAGAGCTCAAGCACCACATTGTTGTACTGGGTGATTTCAACGTGCTTCCGGCGACATCCTTTACTACTTCTCGACAGGCCCTAACGTCGTCCATCGAAGACTTTTTGTCCTGGCAATCTGCGGCGGGACTGATCAACGTGTTGATACAGGGGTCACCCGAGGCATCACTGACTCGAGGGTTCTTCACCCGCAGTCACACTTCTCGACATGGCGTGGAGCTTTCCCTTCTAGACCACGTCTTGGCGTCACCTGGCCTATCTGGCGGAGCGGGCATCCTCATCTTGCCTGCAGGAGCAGTCGGACGCACAGAGCGGTTTGGAGACCATGACGCGGTAGTGGCTGACCTCAATCTCGGCTTTAAACCGGCTCCACCTCTCGCTAAACGACCAGGAATAACTTGGGCCCACACCTATTCGCCGAAAGACTGGCATCAGCTCAACTCTGACTCTACGGTGTCTGATACCATCGACACGTTGCTTAGTGAACTTGAGACCGCCGGCGAAAATATCGAGCCTGCAACCTTAAACGGGATCTTCGATCGCATACTGGCAATCTCTTCACCGTCTAAAGGCAGTCAGCCAGGCGCTCCAATGCTTTCGATGCCGTCGGACGATCCCATTTTTCTTGCCATCGGCCGCATGCTGGGGAGGCTGAAATCGGCTCGCAGTTATGTTCGTAGTCACCTTCCACGTGCAAGGCAGACCAACATGCGGAGTCGCTTCAACCGCCATCATGCTTACTCTTTAGTATTTCACTCGGAGGATAAATGGGCGGAGACCCTGGTGGACACGGCGGACATGCGCAGTTCTCTTCGGTTCAACCACTGTCATACCGGTGCGGACTGGCTCCGATGGCTCACCACTTTGGGGCAAGTCTGTCAGCGACTCCAACGGATATCCAAACACCACCGAAAACTGTGGGAAACTAGCCGACGTGAGTTTGAAGTGGCCAAAGCCACGCAGGAAGGCAGGGCTGGGAAGCTGCGACGAGCTATGAACCTGATCTTTCCATCTTCCTCCCCTGGGGTAGCAGACAATGCGTACTGGCGCAAGGCCACGGTGACAGGCCCACACGGTATACCGGAGGAAGTGTGGCTCTTTGAGACCGACCCATCCATGGTGGAAGAGGAGGCCCTTCGTCACGTTCAGAACCTGTTTCCCCAACCCTTGGGATGGCGGCCGGAGGTGCGAGGGGCGACTTTCCCCGCTGGCTATGCATGTGCAGGGGACAAGGTGGTCCCGCCAGAACTGGAGGAGATTCTACACGATGTGGAGAAAGTGGACTTTTCGAAAGTGCTGCAACCCATGACGATTGACGACTTTGAGGCGCTGCTTCGTGGTCAGACGGGCGACTCGTCTCCGGGGATATCTGGGCTGACTTATGGCCACCTTCGGGCAATGTCCAGGAAACATCGTCTTGTCTACCTGCTCTTGATCAACCGCTTCATCCAGTATCAGGAATGCCCGGCGCAGTGGCTGGAAGTCGCCATTGCCCTCATACCAAAATCAGATGGAGCACAGGGTCTCGGCTCTGGGCGCCCCATCAGCTTGCTTGAGTGCCTGTTTAAATTGGCCACAGCGTGGGTGGCTCCCCGGATGAAGGCAGCACAGCGCGCTCACCGTCGAGCCTCGGACCAGCCAGCGCCGGCCCCGCCCTCGGGCAGGCTGCACAGCCAGCAACTCTTTGACTCTGGCGAGCATCGTGGGTGCCACCAGGCACTGATCATGCTCATTTCCGTTATACAAGGGCTGAAACTTCAGGGCCTGCCTTTTTATTTGGTCTACACCGACGTCAAGGGGGCTTTCCCAGGGGTCCCTACGGAATTTATGGGCCAGCGATACAACTCCATGGGCATCGAAGACTCTGATCGGTTGTTCACCTTCCTGCAAGCGATTGATGTCAATAGCAACATCAGAGTACGGGTGCGCCACGGCTTCTCTAGACCCACGGCGAAAGGGGGCATTGGGATTCACCAGGGTGAAACGCTGTCGCCAGGGAAGTACAGTCTGTCGCTGGACCCGTTGTTGGTCTATTTGGACAAAGTGGCTGCAGAGCACGGCCTAGGTATTGACCTGAGCAGCATCAAGGTGGGCAATGAGCTTCTCCCGTTTGAAGGATCGTACACTATTGATGCACCGCATGGGTCAGTGACGTTCTTTACCCAAGGTGGGCGCATCGTAGCGATCGCGTTTGCGGACGATGTCTGTTTAGTTGCCAAAACCCCGGCCGAGGCTCAGGTTCTCTTCCACCACGCCCAGTATTATTATACAGCAGCAAGTGCGACACTGTGTGCGCCCAAGTCGGTGTGGACGGGTACCCACAAACCGGAGGACTGGCAAATCCTCCTGTACTTCCCGTGGGAGTCGTATCAGGTGACGGAGGACGACGTGTCTCTCTTGGCCACGGAATGTCGGGCTTGGCAGATTACTAGGTCATCAGAATCTGGCACCCGTAAACAAACCTCACACACCTGTGTCCGTGAGGTACCTGGTAAAGGAGTGATTCTGTCTGGCGACCAACTCTACCTTGAAGGGCTTGGCGATTCAGTTCGTTGGTTCCTTAAAGATTGCGCCCCGCTGAACTACTCGAAGTCACTACTGGCACATTTGGAACGGAAGCTGGGCATGTCTGGCGAACAGCGCCTGATTTATCTCGTCGAACATCGCCCTCTTCACTTGATTAACCCGTCTACTGGAGAGCGGGAGTACTTGGTGTGGGTACCGCCAGACAAACCGGTCCGATACCTCGGCATCCACCTCACCGCTACGCTCGACTGGGGACCGGAGTACCAGGTTGTTTTGAGCAAGCTCAACCCTCTCCTGCGGCAGGTCAAGACAGGGCGGAAGCTTGGCCTGGCCTGGGATGTGTTTGTGCAAGCAGCGATGACCAAGGTGATGGGCATGATCTCTTATCACACGGCGGTTGTCCCGTTTAGCCCGGACATCATGGCTAGTCTTAACGACAAGATCACCATGGCCTTCCGTATCACAGAATCGGCCAGTCCGCACCAGATGCGCTGCCCCCAGCCGATGGGACTCAACATTCCTGACCTTGTGACACGTACGGCGAACCTAAGACTTAATCTCGCCTTAGGGGCTCTTCATTCCAACAACATGGAGGGGCAGGCACTCCGTTGGTGCTTACGACTGGTGCAAGGGCGATCCCGCTTCCCATGGGAGGCGACATCCTTCTGGGTGCCACCCAAGGTCAACGGCTTCGTCGAGGCGGTGTCGCAGTCGCTCCAGGCGGTGGGGTTACTGATCCGCACAATGTCACCTCTGTTCGCATTCGACTGCAGGGCTGGTCCTGACAACTCGTATGAATTAGGCATCAGTCTACTAGCTTCACCCGCCCACAGGATGCGGTTAGTCTATCACATGCATGACCGGTCCCGAGTATCGCAGCCGTCGCTCAACACTTTGCGCCGACAGCGACCAACACTGCAGTCCAGCGGTCTGGCTCAGCATCTGCTTGAACCTCATCGGCAGCCTCTAGTGCAACTCTCCCGGCAACCGCTTTGGACTACGGCATCGCTGGAACAATCGGCAACGGAACTGGACCCATTCACCTCTATTTCGGACGGCACGGGAAATGGTGTGATTGGCCTCTGTCAAATCAGTGGCAGTGCGCCCTGCCCGACACTCGCAAGAGTGCACGCTGGAGACACTCCCTATGAAGCGGAATTCGCGGGCCTTATCTTCTCATTAGCAGCCCTAGTAGCCGCCAAGGCTCCAGTAGATCAGGGGGACATTTACTCGGACTGCCAGTCGGCACTAACCACTTTCAGGCGCACCAGGCAACCGAGTTTCAACCCAATGGCCAAGCCTCACGGACGATGCTCAGTACTCCAGCTTTACCTGTCGGTCTTTCACCCACCAAGTCCGACAACGGATTTCCGGCTGCTGTACATCCAAGCACACAGCGATGAACAGGATCAGGACCTAATCTCAGAGGAAGACATGCCACTCTACCTCGGACATGTGCAGTGTGACAGGCTGGCGGCCGAAACCCGATACATTGTCCCGGCGTCAAACGTCACATTCTTTGAGGTGGATTATGCCTTTGTGCCGTGCTTGGAGGAAGATGGCCGACGTTTATTCCAGCCGATAGACAGCTACATCCGCCAGCTTGGTTCATCCTGCGAGTTTCACGCCAAAATGACCCGCACTCCACGCACGGGCAGTCTAGGGAAGTCATGGCGCGAAATCCCGTGGGGTAACCTGTACTTGCCTACGATCCACACTCCTTGGGATTCAAAACAGGCTTTCAATCCAGCTCTCCGAAGTAGCATGGACCATGTGGAAGCCTTGACTCGCCTGGAGGAACTTAAGCAACTGAAATGTGGCATCTTGCATGGCACGGGCAAAGCGCTTAATGCCCACCGGCTTCGCACTCTGGGCGGGAGGACGATAATCACGGAGCTCCCGAAGCGCAAGCAGCGGGCAGCCGCAGCAGATCACTGTCCTTTCTGTCAAGAATCACCGTTGGACTCGCTGACTCACGCAATTCACGACTGTCGTATGGACGGCTGGCAAGAGCACTGCGGCTGGGCTACCAGTGCGGTATGCGACATGCGGGAACGCTACCTCGTCAGCACTATGACTGCAATGCTTGAGCTCCGATGCCCGCTGAACTTCTCAGCGCCAGCAAAGAAGGATCCCAAGCCTCCACGCGAGCGAAAGAGGGTTACGGGGTCCCTTCAGCCGGTTCCATTCACTGAGGTGCAGCGCATTCAACGTGAAAAGAATACTCCGGACGTGGCCATGTTGGGAGCCAGCAAATGGTTCGCGAGAATGGCATGTGCATTACAACAGAAAAAGGTGACGATTCGTCAAGCAAGCTCAGCGGGAGAGGTATTTCCGGCTGTGACGCTGCTCCAGAAGGCCTACCAGATGCAGGAGACGGAGCTCAAGGAAGCCCGCGCGACCTGGGAATCCCGCACGGGCTGCAAATCAAGAATGGATGGCATTGACGACGAAATAGCCTTTTGCTCACGCTTGGAGTCGCGTAGCTCGAACTCAACTCAGCTGGCTGAGATCGCTCTCCTAGGCAAGCTGACGATGTTTGAACAAGCCCTCCTCAGCTGGTCAAGTTATAGTGACTCTCCTGTTGGTCTCTACAGTGCAGATCATACGGCTTGGGCTGGCATCCCGCCCTTGGAAGGGTCGACGGAGGGTCCTCTCATGACAACAACACCAGATCATAGGGCACCTATCGTGTATGGCGGCTGGATCAGGTCCTCGTCACACCTGTCCTCGTTGCGACGGACCTGTGACAAACGCCGGATGTCCCTGCTAGTGATCCTGCCGATCGATATTCAGGCTCTCGACCAACACATGTTGGGGCCGATATGCTGGTGGCCAGAACGGGTTGAAGGGGAGGGAGGTCCACGCAAACCTGAGTCCGTGAACCGAGGTCGGCTGACCGTTTGGCACCACATTCCTGCTTCACAGACCGTTGACCGATACCCCTCCATTCCGGACTTCTTAAGTGCCTGGCCATTGCTCTTCCGTGATCACCCGAGTATCGAAAATGTGGCTACCGAGGAGAAATTCTTACGACCTTCCGTCCTGGTCGCATTGGCACGGATGCTACGCTCCGGACCGAAAGGCTCATGGTGGTGGCCTGAGGAGGAGGGAGCTCTAGGTCAAGCGCTGCACACTGGACTTTGGACCAATGGCCACGGTAACTCTGTCGCGGAGAGCATGCCTAGAAAAGAAGGAGCTCAACTTTATGCTGCTGCGTACTGGAACAGGAGTGTGCTATTGGCGTCGGTCATGCATTGCAGAGAAGTTGTGGCTACGAGGATTCACGATCTGGATTTGCCCACGATTTCACCTGCCCTTGGCAAACGACTGTATCAGCACGCTAACGTTAAACCAAGCAAGGCCTCGCCGGATGCAGACCACCATGGATGGGAAGGGTCGTCACTGCGGACGGTCAACCTGGCCACAGTTACTGATCCGGTGACAGGCGAGGAGATCCCTTTCGTTCCGCGAAGACAACAGTCCGGACACCAACATGTCACGCCACAGCGATTTAGGGATTTGCTCCTCTCCTATTTTACGACCTTCGCTACAACTTCAGGTCACAAGAAGCCACTGGTGCATCTCGAGGTTCAACCGTGGCACTCCTTAGTGGCCACCGGGGCCTGCTGTGGTCGCCACTGCTCTGCAGACTATGCCGAGATCAGGGACTCAGGTATGGTACTCATGAACGGGCTTGTCTTGTGTCGGGTGTGCCACAGAAAATGGGAACATCACGTTCGCAAGGAGATGGGCTTTCATCACGCTTCGAAATGCCCACGCGATGTTGACGGCAGATGCCTCAGCTGCATTACAACTGATGCCAAGTCACGGCCCAACCTCAGGTCCTTGCTCGTGCGTGATCAGATTCGAGATCTCGTACATGCACTGTTTTCTCACTTGCCATGCAACACTCAAGGGCACGTGGCGAACATTCTGTACCGTCAGGCCCGGTCCCTACATCGCGGGCAAGATCACCCCTTAATGATTAGCGTACCGGCAGTGATCCACTTCAAACTCCTCAGCTTGATTGCCTGGCATTACTATGACCGCACGGTCCGCCTCATCCAGAGCGTCCCCAGACTTGACTACTCAGCCAGCGAACCGTGGGCTATGGAATGTAGACGTGAACTCGCGACTGTCCAACTTCGAGCAGCGCCACAACCGCCGCCGAGGCCACAGGAGGTCGCCGAAAGGGAGGAAGAATTCTTTCGAGGCTCTCCTAGTCTGAGGGCTCTGAAGATACAGCTCCGACCACACTGTGGCTTAAGTACATCTCTTCTTCATACTCCAGATGGATGTCGACTGCTTTATGATCGACTGGGAATTCAGGACCTCAGTCGGCCTGCACCAGCCGATTGGAGCATTCGTCACACCTCTGAAGCCAAGTGCAAAGTCTGTCAAATATTCGAGCATGACTTAATGGAGAGGTCGGAGGGCACAGATGTCGGGGAAGCGGTCTACAATTGCATGAGCTGCAATGGGTGGTGGCATGAGTCCTGCATGTCGGACACGGACAGGCAAACTCTACCATCAACACCAATTGCCAACGTGGAAGATGGGGTAGCTCCGCCATGGAGATGCCAAGAGTGCATTAAGAAGGACCAATATGCGGTGCAGCGGATACTGGAGGTGGTCCGTGGCGAAGATGGCAAGTTTTATTTGCTTCTGGAGTATCTAGGGTATCGATACCTTGAAATCCGGCTCGAGAGTTGGTTGGTCGACAAAAACTCTGAACTGAAACGGGCATATCGGGAGCATGCGAACACCCGGTCTAGCCTCAGCATGCTATATTGTGCTGGCGCCATTCTTGACGCTATGTGGCATGGGCGATCACTGAAAGAGTTAGGTATGGAAATCAAGTTGGTCCACCAAGACGCTAGACTCTACCTGATCAGCCACACCTCGCTGCAAAAACGGGGATTTGCACCGGGCATGGCATCCGTGATCCAGATGCTAGTTGAGCAGGACCATCGCTTGGTTATTCCTTTTTCGATGACGAACCTCCTTCGCACACTTGACGGCACGTGCATGCCCCTGCCACATAACTCGAATGGGACTTCAAAACGAAGCTTAGAGCCTAGCCTGCAGTCCCTAGCTACCCATTTGACGGCACTTACGGACACTCCAGTCTCCCTCCCAATGGCCTTGGCGAAAGCGACTTCAGGTGCAGCAGAGTGGGAAGGGCTGGGTCTGCTGTCAGGCTCGAGCATTAACGATATAGCGACTGCACTTTCGATCTTCTGTTCTCAATACGACGCAGTTCACTGGGGCGACTTGCTCAGACGGGAGTTGCCTGAATTGACAGACGAGGACATCGATTGGTTATGTGGTCTTACGGAGGCGATGGAATCTCAGGAACCAGCTTTCTCGACGGTAGATCTTAATCGAAATATACGGTCTTCGACTCGGACAAGCGCTCGCAAACGCCGCTGCAGAGACAAAACTGAGGGCCCGGCTAGCACATCTCAAAACCCTCAGTCCCTGCTTGGGAATGCGCCTACGAATGCAGCGCCTACTGATCGGAAACGGAAATCACATGCACCATCTGCCCCTATTAGGAGGTCATCTAGACTTAGTAGTGAACAGTCAACGCCCGGGAGAGGCACGGACGTCCCACCAGAGTTCACTACACAGTCTGACCAGGTCACTGGACAGCCACCACCGCCATCGCCACTGGCTGCTTCTCAGCGACCTTTTCGCATACAGCTTTCAAGGGCCAAGAGAAACCTTCACGGTGCCGGTCCCCGTGCCATTGGCTCGCTGTACTTTTTGCAGATTTTTACTGCTTTTCTGCAATCCATTGGCGAACAATATTCTGCCACAGGGCAGGACCAAGTCATCTTCTTTGAGACTGATGACCAAATGCCCACTAAGGGCTGGAAAGCCATCTCATCAGCATTGGACAGGAATCAACCCACAACGACATTCCTATGTGGGAACCGGACTAGCGGAACAAATCCGCTGACTGATAGATCGTCAGGAATAGGCCCGATGCACGGCATAGAACCATAGACTAATTGACCCGGGGGGGTTGAGCCGGCTCGGGATCTGTGGATCAACTGGGTCGACTGCCGTTAA